>JAZDDD010000789.1:0-9423 GCA_036679545.1 Gemmatimonadota bacterium
GCCGTTGCATCCTCTGGGTGGGGACAGCGTCTATGTGGATTCCGGTCGTATGCCACTTAGCTATTTGAGCCGGGTTGATGTCGAGGTGCTTCCTTCGGGTTTGAGGGTGTATCTCGTCACGAATCGTGTCGATCGCGCGGAGACTCGGTCGATGCTACGGGTGATGTCAGGGGCGTTTAGTACGGCCGAATACGCCGGCGTTTTCCAAAAACGGTGGGCCAATGGATTCGGCTTGAACGTGGCGGCCGATTTTACGGGGTCCGATGGAGCACCGGCGCAAAACCGGAGTGACAACCTGTTCGATATTTGGGCCATGCTGCAGTGGCACCCCACGCCACGCACCGGCGCGTCCTATCAAGTCCGCCGGCAGGACATGGATCGCGACTTTCCGGTGGCAGAGGGTGGTGCGCCAGCCCGGTCTGGGAAGCGAACCGACGTCTCATTCCGGATGTTTCACGCCCTTCGGGAGGACCGACGTGGCGTGTCGTTCGATCTGGGCGTAGGATCCTCGTCGTGGACTGACGATTCGCTCGTGGCTGACCAAAGAATCAGTCAGGCCTTCGGCGCAATCCGTTTCCGACAACCATACATTAACGCTGAAATCACTGGTCGAATCGGAGATGGTCGTGTCGAGCGGGCAGTAGAGGGTAGAATCGGCTGGACTCCCATTGCACCGCTCGTATTTTCGGCGAATGGTTACCTACGAGACCATGGTTTCGACCGTGTGTCTCGTTTGGGCGGTGTCAGCGGTGGTTTGATTTTCGGCCCCCTTGCGATCGTTGGTGAAATTGCGCATCGCGACGGTATACAAGCAGCAGTCTTTCCCGACGACTCCGCGCAACAGACGGACGATATGGGTGCACGTCTGCATCTTACAACAAAGTGGTTGACCGGCAGTGTTGGCGTCGTCAAGCGAGACGCGTTTTTGCCGCTGGTAACACCTGATTTTCCCACACTCGTCGTTTTTGATTCAACGCCCTCCGCCACCTTTCTCGTCGCCGATGTGCAGTTTCGGCCTCTAGATCCACTCACGGTACGTGCATGGTACTCAGATTCGCGCACCGACCCGGGCGCGCTACAACCACCTCAGCATGGGCGTGCGGAGTTCGTTTTTCGTTCCAAATTTTTCCGACAGTTCCGCAGCGGCGTGTATGACTTCAAGTTGGGGTACGGCGTGGAGTACTGGAGTCGCGGGGTGGCCGGAATCGTAGACGATGCCCCCGTCGAGCTGCCCGGTGCCACCTTCCACGAGATATTCGCGCAAATTCGGTTGGTGGATTTCAAGGTTTTTTGGAACCTTCGTAATTCACGGAACTCACGCGCCGCGTACGTACCCGGGATCCCATATCCGCGGAATGCACAAACCTTTGGTGTAAAATGGGAGTTCACAAACTGATCTATGGTTTGGCAATGCTAGCCCGCGTCGCTTGCCGTGCATACCTTTGGCCTCCGCAACACTACGGAGCATAGTCGTGCCACGTTCAATGACGGGTTTTGGTGCCGCCGAAGGCGCTGTCGCCGGGGGAAGGTTGCAACTCGATATTAAATCGGTGAACCACCGACATTTTAGCCTGCAATTGAAAGTACCCGGCGCTTTGCAACCGTTCGAAGCGCCCATGCGAGAGGTCTTGCGAGAGCACGTGGACCGAGGTCACGTCACGATCGTGGGCCGATGGATTGAAGAACCGTCCCGTTCGAGCGGTCTGACCATAAATCTAGCGCGAGCGCGGGAGGCACACCGCGCACTGAAGACGTTGAGAAAGCGTCTAAAAATGAAAGATAAGGTCAGCCTCGATCTGATCCTCCGACAGCCCGATGTGACGGGTACAAATTCGACCCAACAAAGTAAACTGGACTTCAACGAGGTCCGCGACGTTCTGGTGGCGGCGGTTGGTGAGCTGGTTACGCTACGCAGTCGTGAGGGTGACCAATTGACCGGGGAGCTGAGCAACCGGTTCTTAGCCATCGCAAAGCTTGTGGAAAACGTGGAGACACTCGCCCCAGCTCGTCTTTTGAGAGAACGCGATCGCTTACGGACGAACGTCACGGCGTTGTTGGACGGCCATACGGTTGCCGAAGATCGGATAGCACAGGAAATTGCATTCCTCGCGGACAAGATGGACATCACGGAGGAAACCGTTCGGTTGCGAACACATTTGGCAGCGGCGCGCGACACACTGGCATCAGTTGGACCGGTGGGGAAAAAGTTGACTTTTCTGTCACAGGAAATGTTGCGCGAGATCAATACCATTGGCTCGAAAGCCAATGACGCAACGATTGCGCAAGACGTTATCGCAATGAAGGGTGAGCTCGAGAAGATTCGAGAGCAAGTGGAGAACCTCGAGTGAGTTCTTTTCTCTTGGTACTCTCCGCGCCGTCGGGGACCGGCAAGACGACCATTGCCAAGTCACTTCTTGCAGCTCGTGACGATATTGCCTTCAGCGTATCGGCCACCACCCGCGACCCTCGGGCCGGCGAACGGTCTGGCGTCGATTATCACTTCCTCGATCGTGCCGACTTCGAGCAACGCATCGACAAAGGTGAGTTTTTGGAGTGGGCCGAGTATAGCGGCAATCTCTACGGGACCTTGGTGTCCGAGGTCGAGGAGATCCTCGAAGCTGGCCAACACGTGGTAATGGATGTGGAGACACAGGGTGCCCGAAGTATCCGGCAACGTAGTAAAAATGTCGTGAGTATCTTCATCTTACCACCATCGACACAGGCCCTGCTCGATCGCCTACAAAACCGTCGAACCGAGTCCCCCACGGATCTGGCGGCCCGGCTCCAGCGGGCGGTGGAAGAAATCGGCGAAGCTACCGATTATGATTACATTGTTATCAACGAGGACCGGACACAGGCGGTGGCCGATGTGGCCCGGATCATTGATGCCGAGGTGCGCCGGCCGTTTAGGGTTCCCGGGATTGACCAGCTATTACACGACTTGCGAGATGGCTTGCGCCGGGAAGCGCACGGCGTCCGCGACGAGAAGGGGTAGAAAATAGTGCAGATATTCACACCGGTCGAGGTCGCCGAAAAGGCGGACAACAAGTATCTCGGCGTTTTGGTTGGCGCAAAGTTCGCCCGATTCGTAAATGAGTTTCCCCGGGATCGTACCGGCGAGTTACAGAAAAAACTGACCACCCAAGCGCTCGAGCAACTCACGCAGGGCGGGCTCACGTACCGACTTATTCCCCGACGGGGCGACGAAGTCTAGCTTGACCACCCGGCGCGTCGTCTTGGGCGTGTCCGGTGGAATTGCGTCCTATAAAACCTGTAGTATTGCTCGTGGCCTCACAGAGGCCGGAGTGACCGTGGATGTGGTGATGACCGCGTCCGCCGCACAATTTGTTGGCCCCCTCACATTTGAAGCCCTGACGGGCCGACCGGTTCTCCAATCACTGTGGGAACCGGGGGTTTCGCTGGATCATGTTCGGTGGGCCCGGGACCCCGATCTAGTACTGGTCGCGCCCGCGACGGCGAATCTCATCGCCCGTGCGGCTCAGGGCTTGGCCGACGACTTCCTTACCACCATGTTGCTCGTCCGAACCGCGGACGTTCTCATCGCGCCCGCGATGAACGATGATATGTTTGCCCAAGCCACCACTCAGGAAAACCTTACGCGCTTGATACGACGCGGTTGGCACGTGATTGGACCGGCCGTGGGCCCGTTGGCCGAGGGTCCTTCTGAAAACCCGGGACGCATGGAAGAGCCGGATCACATCATTAGCGAAACAAAACGTCTCCTGGCGAGTCAGTCGGGAAAATGGACGGGACAGCGGATGTTGGTGACGGCGGGGGCTACCCGTGAACAGATGGACCCGGTTCGCGTGGTGACAAACCGGTCGAGTGGCCGCATGGGTTACGAAATCGCGAGGGCGGGTTACGAACGGGGCGCCGACGTTACGCTTGTCACGGGACCGAGTAGTCTGCCGGTGCCCTGGGGGGTCGAGGTGGAACGGGTAGAGACAACCGAGGAGATGTTGAATACGGTGGCTCAGAAGCTGCCGGACGCGGACGTGGTGATTATGGCAGCCGCACCGGCAGATTTCCGGCCGACGTCCCCCGTTGAGTCAAAACGTCCGCGAGCAGACGGCCTGATCACAATGGTATTTGAACCGACACCGGATATACTGGCCTCTACGCGCGGTGCGCGGAAACCGGGCGCAACCGTCATTGGCTTTGCCTTGGAAACTACCAATGGCCTGGACCGCGCGAAGAACAAGCTCGAGCGCAAAGACCTCGATTTCATCGTTCTCAATTTTGCGAACGAACCCGGCGCGGGTTTCGAGTCCGAGACCAATCGGATAACTCTGGTGTCTCGATCCGATGTTACGGAACTTCCCAAAATGCTTAAGAGTGACTGACGCGCGGAGCGACTTTGCACGGTATCTGACACAGCGGTTGGAGATCGGAGAACGCGAATTGATTTTCGACGGAGTGGTTCGATCCAAAGTATCGGCTGGGGCCCAACCAGAGACTGTCCCGGCAAAAAAGGCTGTTCCTAAGTGGTTGGAAGGTGCGCCGCCCATCCCAGAAGCTGGAATTACGATTGACACACCTGATACACACCTGTTTGAAGCGGACCCGTTGCAGGATTTGGATCTTGACGGTATCGGCGAACTCGTGCGCCGTTGCGAACGCTGCGCGCTGTGCCAAGGGCGGAAAAAGGCCGTGCCGGGTGAGGGACCGGCGAATGCAAAGCTCATGGTCATCGGTGAAGGCCCGGGCGCAACCGAAGACGAGACTGGCCGACCGTTTGTTGGACGTGCGGGTAAACTACTGGACGACATACTTGTGGCAATTGACTGCCCACGTAGTTCGGTTTTCATAGGAAATATCGTTAAGTGTAGGCCTCCCAATAACCGAGACCCCGAAGCTATTGAGATCGAACAGTGCCTGCCTTACTTAAATCGTCAAATCGCGTTACTTCACCCATCGGTGATTTTGGCCATGGGGCGTACGGCAGCCAGCACGCTCCTGAACACGCGGGGTTCCTTGGGATCCCTCCGCAACAAGGTCCACACATACCGCGGGATTCCGCTCGTCGTCACGTATCACCCGGCGGCGCTGCTCAGAAACCCGCATTGGAAGAAGCCAACCTGGGATGACGTTCGCATCGCACGCCGAATCCTTGCCGGCCAACTCTGATTCGGTACCAGGGCGTCAAGTCCCTTGGAGTTCTGACGCCGAACAGGCTGTCCTCGGCGCCATGCTACTGGGTGATGACGCGGCAATCAAAGCGTGCGAGATGCTCGTCCCGGAGGCATTTTATCGTGAAGCCCACCGCAAGATGTTTCAGGCTATGGCCACCATCGTCGAACGCAACGAACCGATCGACCCCATCGTTTTGCGGGATGAGTTAAACCGTCGCGGAGATCTCGAAACAGTCGGTGGTGTGGACTACATCACCGTGATGTTGGATGTCGTACCAACCGCCGCGAATATCGAATTCCACTGCAGGATCGTCAAAGACAAAGCGCTCATGCGGCGTATGATCGACGTCGGCACGCAAATCGTCCAATCATCGTACGAAGGTCGCGAAGACGTAGGTGCGTTGGTCGATCAGGCAGAGCAGAAAATTTTCGAGGTCTCGTTCGAACGCGGCACCCAAGATGTGGTTCGCATCAAGGAATTGATGTGGGACACGATGGAAAGGATCGAGGCGCGTCACCGCGGTGACGAATCGGTTCGCGGTGTTCCAACGGGGTTTCGAGACCTTGATGAGATGACCAACGGTTTTCAAGCCAGCGATCTCGTCATCATTGCCGCACGCCCGTCCGTCGGCAAAACTTCGTTTTGTTTGGACATTGCGGCAAACGCCGCGATAGATGGACAGGTCCCAACCGCCATTTTTTCGCTCGAGATGTCGCGTGAGCAGCTGGTAGAACGACTGCTTGCGTCTGAGAGTTTTGTCGATCTGCAACGACTCCGAAACGGTCGGTTGCGCGACGAAGATTTCCCACGCCTGTCCGGTGCCGCAGGGCGCCTTGGCAGTGCAAAGGTTTGGATCGATGACACGCCGGCGTTGACGTTGCTCGAATTGCGGTCCAAAGCGCGTCGTCTGAAGGCAGAGCATGACACCGGGCTCATTGTTATCGACTATCTACAGCTTATTAGAGGACCGGAGATTGAGCGGCGCGAAAGCAGACAAGCCGAAATTAGTATGATCTCTCGATCACTGAAGGCGCTTGCGCGTGAGTTGAACGTACCGGTCGTGGCGCTGTCTCAGCTTTCCCGCGCACCGGAGCAACGCGGTGGCGACCGTCGTCCAATGCTTTCCGACCTGCGGGATTCCGGTGCCATTGAGCAGGACGCGGATCTTGTGCTGTTCTTGTACCGAGCTGAGATGTATCAGCACCTGTTGGAAAAGAGTGACGACGTCCAGGAGGGCGTGGCGGAGGTGATTCTTGCGAAACATCGTAACGGACCAACAGGTACGATCAAGCTCATGTTCCATAAGGAATGCACACGATTCGAGAGTTACTCGGCGCGCACGCCGGAAACCGGCGATGAGTTCTAAAATACGATCGGTTTTTCGATGTAGTGATTGTGGCGCTGAATATCCCAAGTGGTTGGGACGTTGCGATTCTTGTAACGCCTGGAATACGCTGGTTGAAGAGTCCGTCAGACGTGGAGCTGGGAAAAAAACCGCGACACCGGCTTTTGCAGTCGCCTCGCGGTCTGAGGCCGTGCGTTTGTCAGATATTTCCCTCACGCAAGCTACGCGAGTATCGACCGGGTTGGCCGAACTGGATTTTGTTCTTGGTGGCGGAATCGTTCCCGGTTCGATGACGTTGATTGGCGGCGAACCCGGCATTGGCAAATCGACCCTCTTGCTACAGGCCGCGGGACAGCTCCAGGCATCCAATCAGCAGGTGCTCTTCGTCACCGGAGAAGAGTCCGTCGAACAAGTGGGCCTGCGTGCCCAGCGGCTCGGCACGGCGGCCCCGGGTGTGCTCGTGCTTCCGGAGGTTCGCGTGGAGTCCATCGTCGAGCAAGCCGCGGCTCTGGGCACAACGGTCGTCATCGTCGACTCCATTCAAACCACGTACACCGATGCGTTGGAGAGTGCGCCGGGCAATGTTGGGCAGGTCCGCGAAAGTGCCGCGGCCCTGATGCGGTTTGCAAAAAGAACGGGCACCGCGGTATTGCTAGTGGGTCACGTGACACGGGGTGGGGGTATCGCTGGCCCCAAAACGCTTGAGCACATCGTTGATACCGTGTTGTATTTTGAGGGAGATGGCGGCGGAGACTTTCGCATCCTGCGGGCGGTGAAGAATCGATTTGGATCGGTTGACGAAGTTGGAATCTTTGAAATGACCGGTGTCGGCTTACAGCCGGTGGAGAATCCATCCGCGGCGTTCTTGTCCGGTAGAGATGCGGACACAGCGGGGTCGGCGGTCACCGCCTTGATGGAAGGCACCCGACCTATGCTTGTCGAGATTCAGGCATTGGCGGCAAAGGCAGGGTACGGCACGCCCCAACGAGTTGCCGGCGGAATTGAACAACGTCGTCTCGCGCTGTTGTTGGCCGTTCTCGAACGACGTGCTGATCTATCGTTCCGTGAGTTAGACGTTTTTGTGAATGTGACGGGTGGCATCAAGTTGATCGAACGCGCGTCGGATCTTGCCATCGTGGCCGCACTGATTTCCAGTGCGCAAGATAGACCAGCGCCATCCAACGCCATATTTCTTGGCGAGGTAGGATTGGGTGGGGAGATCCGGCCCGTTCCCGGCACCGAGCGCCGATTGGCTGAGGCGGAGCGGTTGGGCTTTTCGCGGGCGTTCGTATCGGGCCGCGGGCCGGCCGATTCGAACTTCGAAACCATTCGTGTGAAACATGTCGCCGATCTTGCGCGGTCCCTCGCAGCCTGACGTCGGTGTTATCATACCGGCCGGCGGAAGGGGTGTGCGAGCCGGAGCTGGTATTCCAAAACAATTCCGGTCGATCGCCGGGGTCCCGATGTTACTGTACTCCATTCGCGCGTTCACATCGGTGCCGAGAGTTCACGAAGTGGTGGTGCCACTGCCGGAGGAGTTTTTGGAAGCTCCGCCGGACTGGCTTGCGAACGAACTCGACGACCGAGTTCGGATCGTCGCCGGCGGTGACACGCGGACACTCTCGGTATTAAACGGCGTTCACGACCTCTCATCGCAAAGCACGTTGGTGCTCGTCCATGACGGCGCGCGACCGTTTGTTGGACGTGAGACGATCGCACAGATAATCCAACGAATCTCGACCGGAACGTGTGCCATTGCCGCGGCACCTGTGAGCGACACATTGAAACGATCCGGCGATGACGGGACAGTAGTGGAAACGATTTCCAGAGACGGGTTGTGGCAGGCGCATACGCCGCAGGGATTTCCTCGCGATATCTTGGCGCAATCCTACCGTGCGCTTGCCGACGTCGCCGATACGGCGGACGTGACGGATGAAGCGAGTCTGGTTGAGAGGGCGGGGTTCAAGGTTGCCCTCGTCGAAGACTCAACAAAGAACTTTAAGATCACGACGTCCGATGATTTTGCGATAGCCGAAGCATTGTTGGGTGCATGAATATCGTCCCGTTTGGCACTGAACAGGAGATCGACGACGCATGCGCGTCGGTCAAGGAGCATTTGGCCGCGAATCGAGTCCTCGCGTACCCCACCGAGACGGTGTATGGATTGGGTTCCCAACCTACAGACGCCGGAGTGGAAGCGCTCATCGGACTCAAGAACAGAAAAGCGGGTAAACCATTTCTGCTGCTCATCTCCGGTCTTGCCATGGCGGAGAGCCTGGCGCTGACTTTTTCCGAAGCGGCGCGCGCCATGGCTGATAAATTTTGGCCCGGCCCCCTGACGTTGGTCTTGCCGGGTGCTGAAGGTAGATTGCCGGACAGTTTGCGTGGTCCGGAAGGCGGCATCGCCGTTCGCTGGACGTCGCACACTGGCATGGCCCGCTTAATCGATTTCCTTGGTTTTCCGATCACTTCGACATCGGCCAATCGACCGGGTTCGCCGCCCGCTCCGGGTTCTGGCGGTGTCCTCGACGATTTTGGCGCGGCCGTGGAGTCAGGCAATCTTTTAGTTTTGGATGGTGGCGTTTTGGGAAACGTGCCGTCATCGACGCTGGTCGATTGTACCGATCGCGTCCCGCGCATGGTTCGAGAGGGAGCTATACGCAGTGCAGAGTTACAGGCAAAGTTGGGCAGCTTAGCCCCATGACTCGGGTCTTGCTGGTGTGTACTGGCAATATTTGCCGTAGCCCAATGGCCGAGGCCGTGATGCGGCGAGAGTTCGAAGGCGTTGGGTTTGCTGCACACGTGAGTTCTGCCGGCACCGGCGCATGGGACGGTGCGTCTGCCTCCGAGGGGGCGTACCTGGTGGCGCTCGAAAACGGCCTCGATCTCTCTCAACACCGTGCCACACTTCTGACACGGGAACT
>JAZDDD010000079.1:0-2646 GCA_036679545.1 Gemmatimonadota bacterium
TTTCATGCGATATCTGTTTGTCTGGCAAAAAGTCCACCCCGATCACAAAGCGACCGGTGTCGATGGGCTCAGCGCCGTGATCGACCAGCTCGACGGATACGAAGTCGCCGGCGGCGCGTGGGAGACGGACGTCCTGGCCCAACGGCTAACAAACTACGAGCCGACATTACTCGACACACTCTCACTAACCGGAAGAGTTGCCTGGGGGCGAATCTCTTCTCCCTCACGCCCCGGCGGCGGGCCCTACGCATCGGGACCGATCCGGGCGACACCTGTGGCGCTGTTCCGCAGAGAACACGCAACCGTTTGGCTTGCCCTGGCTACGATCGACGGGGAGCCTGAATTGCCAACGAACGCCCAAAAGGTGTGGGACGTATTGCTACGCCGCGGCGCCATTTTTTTCCACGAGTTGGTCCTCGAATCGCAGCTACTTGCCACACAGGTCGAGCAGACACTGGGCACCTTAGTAGCGCTCGGGCTCGTTTCTTCAGACAGTTTTGCCGGCCTGAGGGCTTTGTTGTTACCCGCAAATAAGCGTCCCAGTTTGAAAACGGGCAGCCGTCGAAGCCGTACAACCTCACCGACCAGTATCGAGGCAGCCGGTCGTTGGTCGGTTCTCACGCGTCGTTCCGATCCTGAACTCCAAGAGACCGCGACAGAGAAGCAAGCATGGGCCCTTCTGCGCCGCTATGGCATCGTGTTTCGACGCGTCTTGGGAGGAGAGAGCAATTTGTCACCGTGGAGAAACTTGACCCGCGTGTACCGCCAACTCGAAGCTCGAGGCGAGATTAGGGGCGGGCGTTTCGTTGCGGGTGTTTCGGGCGAACAGTTCGCGCTACCCGAAGCGGTGGGTACCGTCCGCCGTATTCGGAAGGAAGGTAAAACCGGTGAGTGCATAGGCATCTCGGGCGCCGATCCACTCAACCTTACGGGGATTTTGACGCCGGGAGATCGTATTGCTGCGCTATCATCCAACCGAATCGTATTCCGAGACGGTGTGCCCATCGCCGCGCGGGAATCCGGGGAGAACAGAAACTTGGCTGACGTGGATCCAGCCGACCAACATGTCGTGGATGCGGCGTTGCGGCGCCGAGGTATTAGCCCGTCGCTGAGACCCTACCTAGGCAGGGCCGGTTAGGCAGGATCGGACATAAATCGGGTAATGGCGTCGATGACGTTAGCGTCCCGTATGACACGACGATGACCGAGTCCCCGGGTCGTCAGCAAGCGGCCATTTTTGGCAGCGGAAGCCACCACCGAGCCATCTTTCCAGGAAATTTCGCGATCGTCCTCGTCGTGCACCACGAGCACCGGCGTGTCCAACGACGCCATGACTCGGTCCGATTTGATGTCCTCCCACCGCACACCCAAACGTCGTCCCAGTCGCGCCAGTAACTCCTGGGAAACCACGTCGGAAAACCCCAATTGACGACCAAGGGATCGAGTAACCGCGGCAAGGTCCGCCGGCGGAGCCACGAGTGCCATCCGCCGGACACGGACCCCATTCTGTACCGCCAAAGCAACCGCCAAGGACCCGAATGAATGGCCGACCACTCCGTGAATTGGACCGAACCGGTCGGCCATGCTTTGAACCGCTGCGCGCCACTCCAAGACATTCGTCTTTCGTCGCCGAGCACGGCCATGGGCCGGTGCGTCAAAGGCGATGACGCGAAATCCCGCGGCCACGAGGGGGCCGGTAAGCTCGTTCCATTGAACCGCAGCCCCATTCCACCCGTGGACAAGTAAGATGACCGGGCCCTCTCCCCAACTCCACGATGGTAATAACCCGGGTGGGGTTTCCACGGGTTGGTCGGACATGTCCAAACCGGAGTCAAAACGACCCGGCGGACCACGCCGTGATGGCGTCAATAGTAGTCGTTCAAAAACCCTAGCCGCTCCTGCGGGCCACGCCGTCCCGAGCAATCGAAACGGCAGGGTGGTGACGTACCGTTTAAAACGAACGTTCGTTCTCTTTGTCATATTGATGCCGCTGCTAACAGCCTCTCAAAGGCGCTTCTTGCTCTCGTCTCTGCCTTGGGGTCCCGCATAAGGCGCCTGGCATGATGAAAACCCAGCATGGTCGAGTAGCAATCGTGCGCAAATTGGCGGGTATCGAGATCATGCTGAAACTGTCCTGCCGCGACTGTTCGCTCAGCCGCTCGAGCAAGGATTTTGAGCCATTCTCCTTGCGTCCAAACCAGGTAGTCCCGAACGGGCCCCTCCTGGTCATCCAACTCGATGGACGCGGCCACAAAAAGACATCCGGCCCTGCCACCCTCGGCGGTCCCCCATGCAAGCCAGTTTTCAAACAGCGCCCGAATGCGCGAGACCCCGGCCGTCTCGGCTAACGCGGGCGCAACCACTTGGTGAACGAACCGCTCCGCCGCCGCCTCCAGTGTTTTTGTTTGCAAACTCTCTTTGGAGCCGAAATGGGCGAACAAGCCACTTTTGGACAGCCCAGTCCGACGGGCCAACGCCCCGATGGTAAGGCCTGATAATCCGTTCACTGATGCCATTTCCACGGCCGCAGCCAGGATCTCAGATTTGGTTTGTTCTCCCTTCGCCATTAATCAATATAGCACGAACGTTCGTGTTTGTAACGCCGCCAGCTGCCAGCTACCAGCCTTTTGCGAGTCTGCCCGGGAT
>JAZDDD010000790.1:0-3366 GCA_036679545.1 Gemmatimonadota bacterium
GAGCCTCAAAACAGATCCCGCGCCAAAGGGATTCGCGATGACGACTGCCGAGGATCGACCTTGCACAGGGAACCACGAACTCTGTCCGCCTAACGGCCCGGGTCGCAATCCTTCGAACGAATCGAGTTCCCAGCATGGCTGCCCGACGGTCACCGTGAGTGTCTGCGAAACCTCGTTTTCGAATTGATCCAACGCGCCCACCGTTACATTCGCACTGCCCACCGCTAAGGGTGTGACTGTCAGGACGGAGCCTACGACTGTCGCGTCCGCGATCGCGTTGTTCGAAGAGAAAGCGAAGTACACCAGCGCGTCGCCTTCCGGGTCTTCAAAGACGGGCGGAGGTGCCGCTAGATCACGAGTGAAGGCCGCTCGTTCAGCCAATAGTGTTTGATCGGCGATCGGGTTTACCACTACGGGTGGCAGGTTGCCGGTGCTGGCAGTTTGGCTGACTGTGAACGCTTGGCCACCGATTGTTATCGTTCCGACACGGCTCGATGCGCTGTTGTTTTGACCCGCGGAATACGTGACGGTACCATTGCCGGTACCGCCGCCCGAGGTGATCGTGATCCAGGTTGCGTTGCTGACCGCAGTCCAATCGCACGTAGCGTTGGCTGTGACGGTCACCGTACCGATACCGCCGGTGACATCAAACGACGCGTTGGCCGGAGAGATCGTCAGCGAACATGCGGATTGAGTCACGGTGAACGTCTGGCCGCCTATCGTGAGCGTTCCGTTGCGGATTGCGCCACCGGTGTTCGATTGAATCGAATAATTGACTGTCCCGTTCGCTACGCCGCTCGAGCCGTTGTCGATCGAAATCCAACTGTCGTTACTTGCCGCCGTCCACGGACACCCTACTCCGGTTGTCACGTTCACCGACGCCGATGCGGCGTTCGGGCTGAACGAAACGTTCATGGGCGATATCCCGACCGTGCACGAGGTTGTACGCACGATCGTCCCACCCACACCAACAGCAGTGCCTGCATTGGATGAAGAAAAGAATACACCCTCGAGGGTGGACGACGTGTTTGACACGTCGAGGGTCCAGTTTTCACCGTCGACAGTTTGGATAATCGTTCCGCCTGTCCCGACCGCGGTGCCGATCAACGGTCCGACGAATGCCACGCTAGAGAGGGCTGCAGGCGTGATGCTTGTCTGAGATGTCCATGTAGTTCCGCCGTCTTCAGTGCGAAGAACCAGTCCTACGCTGCCAACGGCAATGCCGGTATTGGCGCTCGGAAAAAATACGTCGAAGATCGGTGCACCCGTTCCGCTTGTTCTTGGCGTCCAGCTATCGCCGCCGTCGTTTGTTTGGAAGATGCTGCCGCCACTCCCGACCGCCGTTCCGGATTGCCCGTCCGTGAAAAACACAGAACGAAGAGTCACGACCGATATGTTCTGCGACGTCCACGACAGTCCTGCATCGGCCGTGCGGAGGATTAAGCCGTTCTGCCCCACCGCGAAACCATTTTCCGAATCAGTGAAAAAGACGCCATAGAGTATGAACGGCGTGTTGCTGGTTTGAAGAGTCCACGTCTGCCCCCCGTCCGTGGTACGAATGATCCGGCCTCCATTCCCGACGGCCGTTCCGACATTCACGTCAACGAAATGGACTCCGTTCAGATGATTGGATGTGATACTCGTCTGTTGGACCCAATTGACACCGGCGTCCTCGGTTCGAAGAACCGTTCCACCGAGTCCGACGGCCATCCCAGTGTTGTCATTGACGAAGAACACATCGTTGAGCGCCACAGACGTGCCGCTGGTCTGACGGGCCCACTGTCGTTGAGCCCACCCTTGCTCGGGAATCCCGAAAACCGCAAGCAAGAGAGTCAGAATGAGTCGGTGTTTCATGGCTGGGTCCCCCCCAAAGGCAACGTCGCTTCGAACGGAGACGACCGAATCGTTAAACAATCCGTTCTTCGCTAGCATCACAACATACAAGCGGTGCTGACCGTGCGCCCACATGTGAAGAGTTGCGCGGGTGCAACAGGTGCCGATGCCCAGCCACCTAGGATGCGATGGGGCTTCTTCACGCCCGCACGGGTCCGAAGTCCGCGGCAACCCCCAAATAAATCACCGCCTCACCGGGTTTCACCTCAATTTCACCCAATGGTCACGATCTTCAGTTACGGTCCACCTGGGCTCCCGTTTTAAAACATGCTCCCACTGCCCTACGGGCCCTACTTTATTCACCGTTGCGCTGACCGGTGCCGATCACAGCTCGTCGTTGTTAAAGCCGGAGCAACGCTCGCTGACCAAACAAATCTGAATCATCCCCATCTTTAAGGGAGACATAACCATGAGAACTACCTTCGGGCGTTCTACACTCATTAGCGTGGTAGTGGCCGGTCTCATGGGCAGCACGGGTCAATTGACGGCGCAAGAACGGCGTTACACAGAGGCGGAGGCGCGAGCATCTTTGCAAAAGGTGGTGCGCAAAGGGGGGGCGTGGGTGACGTCGAACGCACGCTACTGGTCTGATGAGTCGGGCGAACCTCGCGAGTATTTGATGAGTTTCCGGAGCGACGCGGAAGGCCTTGCCGTCAGAGGATGCATGTGGGGTCGCAGTGGGTCGGCAGCCACCACACCCTTCTGGTCGTTTTTCCAGGCTTGGGATCCAGCGGCCGGCGCCATCTTGGCGTATCAGGCAAATCCTGCAGGGATCGTATCCATCGGCCACGAACGCCCCTACGAGACCGGCGGCAGCGAGACGATCCAGGAAATGACCACGCGGGACGGCAACGTGGTGCGTTCACGCCATCTGAACCGACCGGTCCACGCCGACACGTTGGCCAGCCAGAGTTTTGCACCGGCGGCCAACGAGGGATGGGCTCCGCGTCGAAGCTATACCTGGGTCTGGACCCCGGGCGTCACCAGCGTTCCGTGTTTTGAACAGAGCCCCTCCGCCGGTGACCCTGACTCATCGGCCCTGTCCCAAAACCCACTTGGCTTTATGGAACCACTGGTCGGGACTTGGGTCCCTGACAAGGGATGGCTCGACGAGAACCCGGGCATGGATGCGCTCGTGCCGTTTGCATTTGAATGGGGCCCCAATCGGTACTCACTTTCGTACCGCGCCGCATTGCCTGACAAAGAGGGAACACCGTTCACCATGGGCACGATCGTTTGGAACCCGGATACGCGGAAAGCTGAGTTCATGTCGAGCCAGGGAAACGACGCCTTGCAGTTCGAGGGCTACTACGAACCAGTCGATGAGAAAACCATTCGGCGCGTGTACACGGTATCCTATCCCAACCGATCACCTCTGAGGTACCGGGAGACATTTTTCCTTATCACGCGCGATACCCTCGACTGGTTGACCGAGTGGCAGCCGGAAGGCGCGTGGGTGCCTCGGCGGGGCAG
>JAZDDD010000791.1:0-2550 GCA_036679545.1 Gemmatimonadota bacterium
GCATTGGCCCGGGCCGGAGTCGCGTCCCGCAGACGATCGGAAGATTTGATCCGCGCGGGTAAAGTGCGCGTCAACGGGGAGGTCGCAACAATCGGGTCACTTGTGGATCCCTCTCGAGATACCATTGTCGTTGGTAGGGACGCGGTTCGCCAAGTACGCGAGGCCACCCTCATACTCCACAAACCCGTTGGGTGTGTGGTCAGTCGTCGGGATCCTGAAGGTCGCGAAACCGTGTTTGGTATGGTCCCAGAAATACCCGGGCTAACCTACGTGGGACGACTGGATCTCATGACTTCCGGGCTCCTCATTCTCACCACGAACGGCGAACTCGCCAACCGGCTCACACATCCAAAATTTCACGTACCGCGAACGTATCAGGTGTCAGTGCGTGGGCGCCCGACCGAAAAAATCCGACGTGAGCTGAGCCACCCCATCACGATCGACAGTCGGGATGTTGCGATGACGCGCGCCGATGTGAGTTCGATCGGTCGCGGCCGCAGCCAGATAATCTTTACGTTGGTCGAGGGTAGAAATCGAATTGTTCGTAAGATGTGTGAAGCAATTGGCGTCACCGTTGAGCGGCTTGAGCGCATCAGTCATGGACCGATCACATTGGGAAGTTTGAAGGAACGGGCCTGGCGGTATCTCTCGGACCGGGAGTTTCAGAAGCTCGAGAAACTTAATTCCGGGCGGTAGTCGATCGTGGAATTCAAGGGAAAAACGGTTCTGATCCTCGGTGGCAGCGGACTCGTTGGTCGCGCCATCGCAAAGAAACTGTTGCGTCGCGGTCCTGCACGCATCGTTTTGGCCGCGCTCGTGGAGGGGGAAGTTGAGGAAGCACTTGATGATTTGGGCGTGTTGGCCGCCGGCACCGAGCTTGTGGGCGAATGGGGTAATGTTTTCTTACCCAGAGACACGGCGAAAGTCTCTCGTGAAGAGTTGCTTAGTAACCCAGATCATCGTGCGAAAGTCATTGGCGATTTACTCGGGAAGTTTTCACCAGACGTCCTAAAGCGTAGTCAGCTATTTCACTTATTAAATGAATACAAACCAGATGCCGTGGTCGACTGTATCAACACCGCGACGGCATTTGCATACCAAGACATCTTTTCCAGTGCCACTGATTTGTTGAGTGCGGTCCGGGCCGGGACGCTTGATACCGAACAGGTCGAACGGCATGTGTTGACGTTGACGATGCCGCAGTTGATTCGACACATCCAAATTGCCGTCGAGGCCATGCGAATCTCGAAAACCAAAGCGTACGTGAAGATTGGCACGAGCGGGACCGGTGGTATGGGATTCAACATCCCGTACACGCACTCTGAAGAAAGGCCGTCCCGTACGCTGCTGACCAAATCGGCCCTCGCCGGGGCGCAATCGCTGTTGTTGTTTCTCATGGCGCGCACGCCCGATGGACCAACCGCTATAGAGATCAAACCTACGGCCGCCATTGCGTGGCGCAAAATCGCGCATGGTCCAATCCGCCGGCGTGGACGGCCCATCGCCCAGTACGATTGCCCACGACCCATGCCGGTGAACGCGGCGTTCGGTCCGGGCGCGTCGGGTTGGACTGACCAGGGGCGGCCCGTGGAATCGGTCTACATCGATGTCGGAGAAAACGGAGTCTTTTCCCGCGACGAATTCGATACGGTCACGTCGTTGGGGCAGATGGAGTTTATTACTCCCGAAGAGGTCGCTGATTACGTGGTGATGGAGCTAGAAGGCCGGACCACGGGCAAAGATATCGTCGCGGCGTTTGACTCAGCCACCGCCGGACCAACCTACAACGCGGGGGTGCTGAGGAGTGCCGCGTTGGATCGGCTTGACGCGCTGGAGCAGGCGCATGGCGTGCGGTCAATTGCGTTCGAGATGCTGGGGCCACCTCGCCTGACCAAAATCCTGTACGAGTCGTTCATTTGGTCCCGGATTCGGGATTCTGTTCGGGAACTGGCAACGTCGCCACCTGAGAAGCTTGCGCGGGACGCCGAGGCACTGATTGCCGCTGACGACGAATTACGAACGCTCATCATTTCGGTTGGCTTGCCCATTATCTTAGATGGCGAGAAAATGTATCGGGGTGAGGAGGTGTTGGTGGCGCCCGACGAATCCTCCATCGACGAAATTGTGGAGCGAGGCTGGGTCGATCTCCGACGCGCGAGCTGCGAGCGATGGGTGAATAGAGCGCAAAAAATGGTCGAGGTGTCCGATGAGCGACGCCGAACGGACGAGTCCGGCAGCCATGTGGATTGGGTGGGTATTGATTCGGATGCCAAGATAACTCCACCGCGGTTTGCCAAATGGATACTGGGGTATGAAGATGGTGGCGAGCGGATCAAGAGGTAAAGCACAGTTACATGGAGGACAATGACGACATCACGAGCCGTGAACGCTAGCAATTCTTCCGTTACGACCGCAATAGTCCAGGAGGTCGGAAAACGGCTCGTCGGTCAGGAGTACATGATCGAGCGGTTGCTGATCGGTCTTCTAACTGGCGGACACATCTTGTTAGAGGGTGTACCCGGGCTTGCAAAGACGCTTGCGGTGCGTTCG
>JAZDDD010000792.1:0-6779 GCA_036679545.1 Gemmatimonadota bacterium
GAAAACGTGGAGCGGACAGTTCAAGACGTACCTGTATCAGGAACGTTCGCTGACGTTATTCAAATGCAAGGAACTCAAGATCATTTCGTCGGCTCAAGAATCGGAAGCCCAATTTAAGGTGCGTGTCCGCGAGGCCACACGGGAGAAGCGGGACTTGGCGGTAGAAAAACTTCGGAAACGATATGCCAGTAAGCTCGCGACGTTGAGAGATCGTATCCAACGCGCGGAGGAGAAGGTTGACCGCGAAAGAGCGCAACTCGGACAGCAAAAACTTCAGACGACATTCTCGGTGGGTGCCACGGTTCTCGGCGCGTTCCTCGGTCGGCGCGGGACCCGTTCAAGTGTTGCTAGGGCGACCACTGCGATGCGGGGAGCGGGTCGTGTGGCAAAGGAAAAACAGGACGTTGCGCGCGCCCAGGAGCGACTGGGGGAGTTGGAGGAACAGTTCGCTGACATGGAGATTGCATTCGACGATGAAGTTACGACACTCGAAACGTCCCTCGGGGCGGACGCGTACGACATCGTGGAGCTTATCGTACGACCTAGGAAATCCGATATCAATATTGACGAATTGGCCATCGCGTGGATTCCGTCACCGGTGAAGGCTGTGTCGATGTCGTAACCGGCGTGCCGGTTGGTCAGATCCGTTCGAGCGTCTTGACCGTTCTTTTTGTCTCCACGTTCCCAGTGTTCAGGGTTGTGGCCGGCTCGAACATCACGATATGAGCCTCCTCCTCCGCCACGGGTTTGTGTTCCACGCCCCTCGGCACGATAAAAATTTCGCCTGGCTCC
The DNA here is from genome assembly GCA_036679545.1 of Gemmatimonadota bacterium. Taxonomy (GTDB): domain Bacteria; phylum Gemmatimonadota; class Gemmatimonadetes; order Gemmatimonadales; family GWC2-71-9; genus JAZDDC01. The sequence continues at coordinate 793 of JAZDDD010000792.1, forward strand.
AAAACTATGTCACGATCCCGCAGCTTGATGGTGACACGACCGTGTACGACGAGGAAAAGTTCATCTTCGTTGGTGTGGTGATGCCAGTCGAACTCACCCTTGATCTTGGCCACCTTGACCATCTGGCCGTTCAGTTCGCCGACGACCTTGGGGCTCCAGTATTCGTCGAATAGCGAAAACTTTTCCTGCAAATTTATTTTTTCCATTTCAATAACTCTCAATACCTTGACGGAATTGTGCACGTCTTGGTTGGCTATTCCGGGAACTTTATTGTACCCCGTGCGCGCAGTTCCAGTGGCAGCAGCGCTTGATACAGGTGGCTGTGAACGGGAACCGGTACTCCCAATTTGCCGGCTAAGCGAACTACGGCGCCAGTTTGGGATTCGAGTTCGGACGGTTTTCCATCTGTAATGTCACGTTGCATCGACGCCGTGGTGTTTGCGGGCAACCCGTCGATGAACGACATCGTTGCGTCGACCGCGCTAGCGGGTAGGGCGACGTCAGAAGCCTCCGCAAGACACTTTACCTCCTGTATCGCCGCAACGAGCAGTTCGCGTGTTTCTGGCACCTGTCGGATGACACCGAGTGGCGCTCGAGTAACTGCACCCACGCTGCTCACCGGTGGCATGAAAAGAAACTTTTGCCACAGCGCAACGCGGATATTCTGTGTTGGCTCAGCTTCAACACCGACCGCGGCATTGAATGTGTTGGCTATCCACTTGCAACGGGCAGTCTCAGAACCGTCCAATTCTCCAAAAACGATTGTTGGGTCGGCTCCCATGTGAGTTATTTCGCCCGGTTGCGATCGGTATGAAATGATTCTACACAACCCACCGAGGACCGGCTTTGCGCCGACGACCTTGATCAGTTCCTCGGCGGCCTCCACTCCGTTTTGCAGTGGCAACACGGCCGTGGCGGGGCCGATCATTGGAAGCATTGCTTTGCCGGCGTCGGCAACTTGCCATGCTTTTGTTCCTACAAGCACAAGATCAACGGTTCCCACCGTTTCCGGATCGTCCGTCGCTTGGACCGGACCGGCGAAATCACCTTTGACACTAATGAGGCGAATGCCTGTTTGCTTGAGAGCGTTGAGGTGGGCCCCCCGCGCAATGAACGTGACGTCCTGACCAGCCTGGACAAGACGGCTCCCAAAGTAGCCACCGACTCCACCTGATCCCATAATAGCAATCCGCATCTCGACCTCGTTTTCGGACACCTAAAGTTGCAGTAGTAATTCTAGCCGGCCCAAGGGTGGAAGTTTAGCTAAGTCAGCTCCCTCCTATGCGAACACCGATGCCAAAAAGCAGATTGATGTCAGCGGCGCTTGGCTGTGTGAGATTCACGACGTGCAGCTCGCTGAAGGGTTGTAGGCTGCCCAACGTCGCTTGAATGCCGGTCAGGCCCATCGGGTAGGCTTTTGCCCCCACTGCCGCGCGTGTTCCCCCTTCGAATGGTCTGCTGATGACCGTGAACCCACCGCCTAGGTACCAAGGTGATAGGGCTCCGAGGGGTCGTCCGCGGAAATTCACGAGCAGTTGCCAAGCGGACCCACTCCGTCCGCCGACCTCGGATATGGTGCCGAATCCCGGAACGAGTTCGACGGGCCCGACGAATTTGAGGACGATGTGACCGCCGAAACGCTGGCCGCTACGTTGTGATGAGCCGAGCGAATTGCCGAAATAGGCACCGAGAATTATTGGAGCTGGGCCTTTTTCGAGTTCGACTGGTTTGGTCCACGCGACGATCGCACCGCAACCCGATGAGCCGTCCCCACGATTGATGACGTCGAATTGGGCCGGTGTGACTGCACCACGGTACACCTCAATGCCTGCCAGGCGATCAGGCTGGATCATGAGCCCAAAACTCTGAGGCAACACCCGCACTCCATCGACGAAGAGATTCGCTTCCGGGCAACCCAAAACCCCTCCCGACGAGAAACGGTAGGTCGGTTGCTCTGACAGGGCCAGGGCGCCACTCTCGATCACATCGAGCCCGGCTACTCGTCGTAGTAATTCCGATGTTCTTGGCGGATTGAGTTTTTCGATTTCCTCGGCAGTAAAGAATGTGCCGTTGTTGAGTCTCATTCTTTCGTAAAAACCAATCATGTAGGATGGGACTAGGCGACTCTCGCCTTCGACAACTATCTCAGAAAGTTCAATCGGTGACGGTTCGAGCGCGAGACGCAACGTGATTTTCTGCTCGGCCTCGGCCACTTCAACGGAGCCTTGGAGCGGAAGGTATCCAATCCGCCCGGCACGAACGGAGATCGCTCTTGCAGGGTCATTGACTATCAACGAAACCGAAAATGATCCGGTGGCATCGGTTGAGGTCGATGCCGTTTCACCGATGCTTACCGTTGCGGCGGGTACCGGATTGCCGCTTTTCTCGTCGATGACGGTTCCGACAAAAGACAATACTCCACCTTGGGTCACCGCTGCGGAGAGCGTGATCGTCCCGAGGTCCGTCACGCTGGGCGAATTGGCGCGAACTACAAGCTGAACGATCTTGTTGGGGTAACCAGCCTTTACGATCAAGATTTCGTGAGTGCCAGTGGCAATCCCAACAATTTCGAAAGTCCCATTCTGCGCAGTTGAGGTTCGTAGTCCAAGCTCTTGTACTGTGACGAGCGCTTGGTGGACGGGGGATCCTTCTTCGTCAACCACTGTACCGCGCAGTTCCGTCTCCTGTGCGGCCAAACCGGTGGCACCCAGGCAGAAGCCAAATACGATTGCAACGGCCGGACGAAGCGGTTTCGAGGTGGCCATTCTTGTCTGCTCCGAAGGGAAATCGCTGGACTACCCACTAGTCCTCAAGTTATTCGCCTGCGTATCCAACGCAATCAACCGTTGAGCGCGCTCGCCAGCACCGTTGCCGCGTGATGCGCGGTGCGGCCGGATCCGTGTTTGATTTGAGCACGGCAACTCGTTCCGTCGGCAACAAGCAGAGTGTCGTCCTGTGCTTTCCTGATCTGTGGCAACAGTTCGAGTTCCGCCATGCGCATGGAGATGTCATAGTGCTGTAACTCGTAACCAAACGATCCCGCCATACCACAACAACTCGATTGGATGGTTTCGACCTCGAGGTCCGGTATCCAGTTCAGGACGGTCGATACGTGTCCCGCAACGCCAAAGGCTTTTTGGTGGCAGTGCCCATGAACCAATGCACGTGTTGCCGTGGGTTTCAGAGCCAAGTTCAAACGACCGTCTTGTTGTTCCCGAACCAGGAATTCTTCAAACGTCAAAGCGGCATCAGCTAAACGCCGTGTTTGGGTACCTGGGAAAAGTGCAGGAAACTCGTCCCGCAACGTAAGTAGGCATGACGGCTCGAGTCCCACGATGGGCATGTCACGTTCAACAAACGGACTCAACGCATCGATCATACGACGAGCCTCCAGCCTAGCCTCATCAACAAAGCCGGCACTCAAGTATGTGCGCCCACAGCAGAGTGGTCGATTGCCGCGATTGGGCTGTGCGTGAACGACCCCGTAGCCCGCTGCCGTCATCACGCGCCGAGCGGCGATTGCGATTTCCGGTTCGAAGTATCGGGCAAATGTGTCTACAAAGAGTACGGCTGTTGGCTTGTCGTCTGTCGCATCCCAATCTCGAGTTTGTCGATAAGTATCCCTGCGCCATGTTGGCAGGCGACGTTTAGCGGAGATGCCAAGGACGCTCTGCGTCAGTCTGGCGACTGCTTTGGAGCGGTTTCGCAGGTTGAGCAACGGCGCGAATCTCGAGGCCAACGGCGCGTAACGCGGCAGATGGGCCATCAAGAGATCTCCCACGCTCGGCGCGTGTCTTTTTCGGTGTTGATGCAAGAACTCGACCTTCATGCGCGCCATATCAACACCCGTGGGGCACTCGCGACGACACGCCTTGCAACCAACGCAAAGATCCATGGTCTCGTACATCGCGTCAGATACGAGCGCGTCGGAGCCCAATTGACCACTGAGGGCCAAACGCAGCGTGTTCGCTCTGCCACGAGTGGTGTGTATTTCGTCCAACGTGACACGGTATGACGGACACATGGCACCGTCGAAGATCTTTCGGCACGCGCCGTTGTTGTTACACATTTCGGCGGCGCCTGCCAACCCTCCCCATGCGGACCAATCCATTGCCGTATCGAGCGTCGATGTATTGTATTGCGGCGGGTAACGGAATAGTTCGCGAGTGTCCATGGATGGCGGCCGCACGATTTTTCCGGGATTGAGCAGCCCTCGCGGGTCGAATGTGTCTTTGATCGTCTCAAATGCCTGCGCGATGGAATCACCCAGCATGGGCCGAATGAATTCGGACCGGACCAAGCCGTCACCGTGTTCGCCCGAAAACGATCCCTTGAATTGTCGTACCACTTCATGTGCCTGTTCGGCAATCAGCCGCATCCTATGTACATCTTCTGGATCCTTCAGATTTAATGTCGGCCGCACGTGGAGGCAGCCGACCGACGCGTGTGCGTACCACGTGCCCTGAACACCGTGCTGCAAAAAGACTTCGTTGAGTCGTTCGGTATAGTCCGCCAGGTGTTCGAGTGGAACCGCACAGTCTTCGATGAACGAAACGGGTTTTCCGTCACCCTTCATTGACATGACGATGTTGAGCGCGGCTTTTCGAACGGACCAGATTTGGTTTTGAAACTCAGGGTCCAACGCCGGTACCACGGCATTTTTGAATCCAAGGTCGGACATCAATCGCTCCAACCTTCGCAGGTTGTCTTCGACCACCATACGATTTTCGCCTGCGAACTCGACCAGCAACAACGCATAGGGTTGCCCCACCAGGAACCGATCAACGGTACTGCGAAACATCGGGTTCACGCGTGCTAGCTCGATCAACGTCCGGTCGATGAGTTCGACGGCGGTTGGTCCCAACTCGACGATGTGTTGTGTCGCGTCCATGGCGTCGCGCAGAGATGGAAAGTGACAGACGCCCAATGCTCTGTGTCGGAGAATGGCAGCAAGCTTTAAATCGATGCTGGTGAATACGCCGAGCGTTCCTTCCGATCCCACCAGGAGCTGTGCCAGATTGAGTTCCGTATCTCCCATGCGATGTAAGTTGTAACCGGCAACATGGCGCGGGACGTTCGGGACGGCGCGCTTCAGTTGCTGTGCTTCCCGTTCATAGAGTGATTGAACCGTGCGGGCCAACCGATGAGCGAGTGGCCCGGGTTTCCGTGCAGCAGTATCGTGTGCCTTGTCCGCCATGGGCCCAAAATATTCTGTCTGCCCATCCGACAGCATCGCTTCGATGCCGGCCACGTTATCGACCATCATGCCATAACGAATCGAGCGAGCACCTGCGCTGTTGTTGCCGGTCATGCCACCGATGGTTGCCCGGTTTGCCGTTGCGGGGTCAACGGGAAAAAACAGCCCATGCGGCAAAAGTGCGCGGTTAAGCTCGTCCAACACCACGCCTGGTTGTACCGTCACCGTTTGATGTTCAACGTCGATGTTGGCGATGCCCTTGACGAACTTGCTCGTGTCGATGATCAGCGCGTGACCAATTGCTTGACCGCCCTGAGACGTTCCGGCTCCTCGGGCGACAATCGGAACACCGTTTTCCAATGCTATCTGGACGGCTCTGCGCAAGTCCTCGACGGATCTCGGTATCGCGACACCGATTGGTTCGATTTGATAGATCGATGCGTCGGTGCTGTAACGTCCTCGCGAGAAGGCGTCAAAAAGAACTTCCCCTTCTAGTTCGCGGTGTAGCTGCCGCTGGAACGTGGCCGTTGCCTTGTTCACTGATCCAACATCGTGCATGAGGCTCCTTCTTCCCATGATGATTGTTGCGGCGTACCATTGCAACGACCACTCATCGAGATAACACAGTTTCCTTACCATGGCATACAAACCAGGACGGCATTTCCTTCAACTTCCGGGACCTACCAACGTTCCCGACCGGGTGCTCCGCGCCATGGATACCCCCACGATCGACCACAGGGGTCCCAATTTTCCGGACTTGACCGTAGAGGTATTAGCTGGGCTCAAGGGG
>JAZDDD010000793.1:0-12551 GCA_036679545.1 Gemmatimonadota bacterium
CTCAGTTGCATGACCCCGTTCCAAATCCGAGCCTCGTCCTGCGCGACAATCGGCAGCGCTCCGGCAGCCACTACGGTGCTCGTGAAAAGAAATGCAGCGGCTACGCTACTCATATCATTCTCCAGTCGTCAAAACTCTCGTCCAGCTAGGGCGTTCGCATTCAAAGATGCAATGCCCGATCTTCGAGACCTCCGCACTGCGCGGGCCGCTTTTTATGGGACAGGCAGTTGCCAAATGTCCACCTGATTGAGAGCTATGTACGGGACCGCCACCCGACTACGCCTGACATCCACACCAATGTCCGCAGGCGACCCGACAACACGCACAATCTGACGCGTCACACCGTCTGCGAAGCGATGTAAACTTGAGTCGGCCTGACTCGCGACAATCACCTCGCCATTCACAACCTCGATCCCATCGAAGAAGCCACCGGTACTCCTGACGATCTCAGAAATTTCCCCGGTTGTCGGATTCCAAGCCCTCAGGATTTGACGACCACCCCACGGTGCCAGCAAGAAATTCCCCACATCACCAAACCACGTGATGCCATTCGGGTGACCAAGCAGCGAGTCTTCGACGGCGACCGTGACTTGATCACCCAACATGCGGTAGATACGGGAACGCCCGGTGTCGGTCACGTAAAGCGCACCAAGCGGGCCCGACGCCACATCGTTGAGGAAACCAGGCTCGAACATCCGGAAGTCGATAAACTTTAACTGCTCGCCGGACAAACGGTTGAATCCGTGTAAACCGTCAATGTCAGCTGCCCACAAGGTGTCACCCTGTATGAACATGCCCCTGGGTGCATGAAGCGGAGAGACGTCCGTGCCGACCGCGAACATAAGCTCCTCGAGCGTGCCATCAACGCTCACTCGGCTGATGAAACCGTTGGCGTCCCGGTCATCGCCCTCTCCATTGAAGTTGGATACGAAGAACACATCACCAACGACATCGTATCGGACGGCCTCCGGCCCGGATAGACCGGTGACGACGGCTACGCGGTCAGTCGAATCTTGGACCGTCTCCCAATCGAGATCTATCGTCTCTCAGAGCCGAACGACTTTTTCAAGTCGCATGTAACGACTCTCAAACGAATTTACGGTCACCGGGCGGCGTGTTTGCCCAATTTATCAATTTGGTGCATGTTCTTGTCCACTCGCTACGATCCGATCGACCCCTGCGAGCATATCAACCGCGGGACACTACCATGACACGAACAACTATCAGTCGAACCATAAGCGCACCAATCGACAAGGTCTTTCAAACCGTTGCAGAGATTGACAACTTCTCGAAGGCCGTGCCCCATATCATCAATGTCGATATCTTGTCCGATATAAAATCTGGGGTAGGTATGCGCTTTCGCGAAACCCGATTGATGGGGAAGAGGAAAGCAACAACCGAACTGGAAGTCACTGAGTACGAGGCAAACAACCGCGTCCGGTTGGTCGCCGACGCTGGCGGCACCATCTGGGATACGGTGTTCACGGTCGAACCGCTAGACGAGCAAACAAACCTGACCATGGTGATGGACGCAAAAGCCTATAAGTTTTTTTCGAAACTCCTGAATCCCCTCATGAAGGGGATGATCCAGAAGGCCATCGAAAAGGATATGGACGCTGTGAAATCATACTGCGAACAGTAACGACCAGAATCTATTCTGGTGAAGGCGGGTAATGGTCAGCATCGGCGTAAATGATCAACCAACCTTCGCCGCGACGTTCCCAGATCAAAGTGGTTGGGCCCATAAAACTAAGAGTGGAACCGGCGGAATCGGTTATACGGTCGCGAAACCGAAACGTGACCAGCGCGTGATTCATTCCCAACGCGTGCACTTCCAAATCGGACCACGTCGTCTCGTATGACGACAGGCTGGGAAACGTCTGAAGTATCTGGCTAGACACCGAATCGTAACTTACTCGCCGCCCGTCACCATACATATAGAATTCTGGGGCGATGTGCGCCAGCACAAGCTCGGGATCTCTGGCTCGCTGCGCGTCAGCAAACGCATGTGTTGCAGAATCCACACTCCGCACGATGGCCGCTTGCGCCGCTTGATTGAACGCCTTGTCTGCCGAACCACATCCTGCGGCCAAGCAGATTGCCAAACCTATCACAACATTGATTTTCATCTGTGAGCCTCTTAGAACCCATCCTCGATCAAGCAGGAGCATGGCGGTGCCAGGCATCCAACAACACCCGCTCGCGTTCCCGACTCATACCGGCTCGCCGGTTGGTGCGGACCTCCTCGGGCCGTGTTGCGTTCCACGCCATCGTATCGCGTGCCGTCGTCGCCAATGCACGAAAGGTCAAACCGGCGTCCACGGCCCTCCTCACATCGACGTACATAAGCGCATCTCCCGGTATCCACGCAGGCAAGTCACGCCATGGGGCGACTTCTTGAGCACTCAAGAAATCCTCCGGCACCCACGTGAACTTCACCGGTTTCGCCGTAATCGCCCGAATGCCGTACAACATCTCCGCCATGGAGAGACGCGCCGCCGGTCCGGTCGCGTTGAAATTACCCGTTGTACCCGTTTCGGCCATTCGCACAATCCACTCGGTAAGGTCTCGTTGGTCGATAATCTGATTTGCGTGCATCGGGTTACCCGGGGCCAACACCTCACCGCCTTCGTCAATACGCACCGGCCAGTATGTGAATCGATCGGTGGCATCACCAGGCCCGACAATCAAACCCGGTCGAACGATCGTGGCCCGGCCCGGAAAAACGTCATGCGAGATGTTTTCGCCTAGCGCTTTCGTGAGACCATACGGCGCATCGTTACCGTCACGCCAATCAGGGGTGGGGGCAAACCGAGTGAAGTCCTCGTCGATAATCGGTTCCAATAAAACACGATCCGCGAAGTCGTAGCCCCCAGACCCGGTGTTGTAAGCCGAAATGGATGAGACAAAGATGTACTGCTGCGTTGCGTCGCGAAGTAGTTCAGTACTGAGCTGTACCCACCGGTAGTCCCGCGCGTTGTTGTCGAGCACCACATCCCATGAACGACCTTCGAGAGCACTCAAATCATCGTTGCGGTCTCCAATGAGATGTTCTACGTCGGGGATGTCCGCCTGACTTCTCCCTCTCGTGAAAATGGTCACTTCGTGACCACGCTCTACCGCATAACGAACCATGTGGGGCCCAATGAAACCGGTGCCGCCGAGTATCAAGAGCTTTTTTGGAACCGGTCCGCCCTGGAGCGTCGAGGCCACAACGGCCGTCGTGTCCGGCGATGAGAGCCCATGCGCCGTACGGGGTCGCAGGGCCGCGGCGGCGGCAAAAACACCCGCCGCATGGATAAATTCTCTTCGATCGGTCATCATCAACGACTCCAGCACGAGGCCAAGTTAGGAAAAACAAGCACGACAAACAGTCACCGGACTTCGGATCCCAGAGGTTACCTCACACGTTCATATGTCGCATGTGTCACCCGAACGATCTTGCCGTCTTCGTCCATGCGGACGTACTCGTTTTCGATCGTGTTGTGATCATCAGAAAGCGTATTGATAATGACCTGCGACACGCGGCCATTGCGTTTGTTCACAATCCTCGTCGTCTGATCATTTACGAACTCGACCGCCGTTTCGGCGTTGTCTTGGCCCGTAACCGGACGAAAGACTCCGTCGAACGTTGTCACGTACCCCCACTTCGATGCTCGGCCATTCGCGTTCGTAGATTCGACCGTAATCCGCATACCGCCATTACCGTAGGGTTCATACGTCATGATATTTACCGACGGCGGTGGCGCTTCCGACTTCATTCTCCAGACACCAAATCGTGAATCGGCCGTCTGTGCCCAAGCATCGGTCGGAGCAAAAAAGATGGCCCCTACAACCGCCATTTGCACTGTAAGGTTCCGAAATCGCATCAGTCCATCTCCCATTTCTTCCTGGTAAGCCTTAACCTGCCCGCCCTAGAACGGGGCGTTCAGATAATCGAATTCCGAACTCACCGGACGAAGAGTCAGATCGTAACATATCGACACGCGGCTGATTCGTGTCACTTACGATCAAATCATGATCGCCGTGCAAAAAGACCCCTCGGCAACGCCGCCCTCCCACAAAACCGGACCTATCGGACACCAATCAATTGACGGGCTTGGCGTACCGCCGCCTCGATTTTCTGTTCGAGCATCTGCCTACCATACGCGGCGGAGGCACGGGTCGGATTCCCTCGCACACCACTTCCATCGGCACCGCCGTTGACGGCGAACAACTCCGGACGCACAAGACTCGAATCGAGTGCCATCAATTGCGAAGTGTCCGTAATCCCAGCATGTGATCCGATGTCTTCTTCCGTCTCACCTTGAGCGATCAACCACTCCACGTTCCCGTTGTTGCTGTTGTAGTAATTCGCGACATGATGCACCCGAGCAGCGTCATCGGCCCATTCAGCATTCAGGGCCTCAGCGACAGCCTGCATACCCCGTTGGTTGCCTCCGCTGTCCCCAATTAACAGTATGTCGGTAAAACCGTGCGCCGCGAAGCTTCGCGCCGCCCATTCCAAAACCGTTATGAAATGTTCGTTCGGAAGAGTGATGGTACCGGCCATACGCATGTGGCCGGACAAAGGATCCACGTTGCCTTCCGGCACGTACGCCATAACCGGCGCGACGAGCGCGTTTCCGAGGCGGGTCGCGATTTCCCCCGCAGTATGATGGATGATGACATTGTGTTTTCCCAACGCCATATGGGGACCATTTTGCTCGGTACCACCCGTCGGGATGATCACGCTGGTTGTGCCCGCATCAATGGCAGACCGAACCTCCGTCCATGTAAGCTCTTCTACGTATACGCTGGGCTTTGCATCCGCCGTGGGATTAGCCCCGCAACCGGCCAGGGCCACCAAAGCAACTGAGAACGACGATCGGTTCATGTCCAGAATCTCCGCAAGTGGTTACGCCCCCGCGCCGACGAAGAACCGCGTGGCCGGAGACAAAACTAACCCACGAGTAGTAATGACCAAAAGGTGGGCAAACCTACCCTAAGCGTTCAAGGCCGGGTCCCACCGCTTCGTTGAGCGATGTTTCCAACTACCTGACTGCGATTTCGTACGTCAACGTCAAGGTATGTTTTCCCTTACCATCGACTGCGATGACAGCGTCTCCCGTCAGACCTTTCAACTCGTCGGTACCCGAGCCAGGCACGATATGGCCAAACGTCTTCGGCGTGGCAGTACCCGCCATCAGACCACCGTGTTGAAAAACGAAAGTTCCCGAGAGACCGTGCAAGCGTCCCTCGAACAGTTCGCTGGCGACAAAACCCGCACCGGCTTTCGGATCTGCCGGGTCGGATCGGCACATGAGCAATTCCGCTGTGCTATCACCCACCAAATCACCCGTAAAAGTCTTGCCTACAACCGTTCGTGAAAGCCGAGGCCCTCCCGCTGGATCGTGGTACGGTGTTTCATCCCATCGCGTTACATCAAAAGCAGCAGTCGCATGATTCGGCACGTTTTGATCTCCAATCTGTTTTAGACATCATCCACTCGCGATCGCCAAGGCCGTTGCACTTCATACTCCGGTATGGCGGTGATGCTCGCACGTTGAATTCTAACCAAACGGCGCGTCGCCAACCGCTTTAATGCAGATTGCACTGCACGTTTCGATAGGCCAGTCCCTTCTGCGATCTCCAATAAACTCCGCGACACGATATTGCGACGTGGCACTCGCGCCTGCCGCCACAGATACACGTACACCAGGAACGCAGCCGCATGCCGATCATGACCCACAAGGTCGGGCATCAACGTGTTCAACACGTAGTCATCGACCGCAGTGTTTCCCATAGACCCCCCTGTAGCAACAAATGCCATAGTAATCAATTCACGCCTTGTCCGCGATTAAAACGGACACTGTATTGCCTATCACGCCGTCACTGACTTGGGAGCCAAACCATGATCAAGGGAATCAAGTTCGTAAGTATTTCGGTCCGAGACCAGGACCGTGCCCTGCAGTTTTATACCGAGGCTCTTGGATGCACCATCTGCACTGACCAACCGTTCGACGACAAGCAGAGGTGGATTGAGCTTAAATTCCCCGGCGCCGACACACGCGTCGTACTATTCACACCAGACGGCCAGGAAGATCGGATCGGGGACTTTGACCAACATCGCATTCTGGGCGGCGGACGTGGAATCGACTTATCAACTCCTTGCGAGCCGTGGCGTTGAATTCGTGCAAGAACCACAAAAAGCAGATTGGGGTACTGCCGCCGTCTTCAAAGACCCAGACGGCAACACGTTCGTGCTGTCTTCTAAATGACTAGGCGACCGATTAAGAGGTTGCCGGTTGAGAAGATCTCTTCACGGTGACTAATCGAGTGAGCATGCGGTAGCCTCAATGGTGAAAGGGTAGTCTAACCAGGCAACCACTTCGCTCGTCGTCAAGAATCAAAATGACGAACTGCGCAGTGTTTACCGCGACCCACCCATGCCGAGCCGGACGTAGCTCCAGACACCACATGGCGAAACGTGTCGGGTTGAACAAGCGTCCAGTTCGGCAGCCAGCAGAGGGCGTCTAGTTCTACGTGCCGAATGCCGAGTGCAGAAGACAAACGTTTGGAAAAATGGTCTTACCGGCACCGCTAGCACCGACAACTGCGATGCGCATGTCTGCCAGTAAGGCGAACACAGTCCGTCCCACAGGCCAATACCAGTATCCCAGGATTTAGTGTCTTCCGGAGACCTGCTAACGCTTCGCTTTTGCGCGACGCCGACTGGGACTTTTTACATGCCGATCGCGCCACTTGCGCGCCTCGCGCAAGGCACCACGGGGTCCGCCGTTGGACACATCGCCGAAAAATTTCGTGTGGCGAGGACTATAGGACCCGTCACGCTGCTTCTGCAATTGGATCCGCACAAACCAACCGTGCGTTCGGGTTGTCGGTTGGTCAATGCGCGAAATCCCATACCATTGGATACGTTGCGCTGCAGTTGGATTAGCGGGACGGCCAAGCGTTCTGGACAAGACAATGTCTCCGAAAAAAGGAATCTCAACGACAACGTCGGAAGGTGACTAGACTCATCGTGTTGGTCAAGACGGTGACCCTCTGCGATGCGCGCTTTGACCCAAATTCATCGCCGATCACCGTAAATCTCAGTCTTGGGGAACGTCAGCGCAAACCCATACCATCGCGTGAAAACTTGAAGTGGCCTAACAGCGTCCGCGCGGCGGCCATCTGAGTCGTACAGCGTGCTTTCCTCGACATATTGGCCGTTTGACAACCTGAGAACCTCATCGTCCCACCAAACGCTATCCGCCTCAACGTAGAACGATGACAGGGCACGCGAACCTGGGTCCAGAAATACCAAAGCCCGCATGCCCAGGAATGTGTCGATAACCGCCTTATCTTCATCAATGATCCGCTCGTAGGGGTAGTATCGCGCTTTTTCGCCCTGCCAGATCCCCATTCCGATGTCCATGGTCGGACGTCGCGCATCCTCCTCATCGACAGTCGATCTGAACATCCTCGAAAGACGCCCACCCACACGCGAGAGTAGACTTGGCAGTTCCATATCCTCGTCGGTTCTCAGGTTACGATCCGACAGTGCAATGAGTGCATCGGGGTTATTTGCCAAAACGGAACCGGCCCTGGAGTGAAGAAGGTTCGCGACCACCAATTTGGTACCGACCAGTGGCCCATAGACGGCTTCGCCGGTTAAGTGGTCCCAAAAGGTTCCGCTTTCTTCATCACGCATTAAAAACAAGCCATCATAAAGGCCGTGTTCCACGAAGGTGTGCGTAACACCGTCAATGCTTGGGGCCATCCTGACCCCTGAGTTGCAAACCACTCAGAATGTCACCATCCAGGGTTCGCCGTTTGTCTCTCCCTGTGCGACATGATGGTAGGCCATCTGGCTCGACACCAAAACCAGAGTCGATCCAGCGACGTCAAAAACTACGACTGGCGTGTCATCCGAAACCGAACCACTTCGTCGCGCGGCGCGCAACGACTGCCACTCCGGATCGCGCAACGGAGTGAAATTAGGAGACTCCCAGAAGATCGCACGCCGGACGTCGAATCCTTCTTTCGCTGGCATGTTCGGATCCGGATCCACCTGAGCCATCTGTGCCGAACTCAAGCTCGGCGCTAATGATGTTGCCCCGAACATCGCCACAACGATCCATTGTATAGATTTGCCTCTGCGAAGGACCGAAACATTGATCCTTGTGGCGGACTTTTCTAGACATGTCATATCACTGATATCCCCGTTCGCTAGGTCAGACCTGTGGAAAATCATTAGGCGGACGGCTAGCGCCCAACAGTTGCAAGTTTAAACCCGCCCCGATGGATCACCCATGTCGTTCGGCATCGGATCCCACGTCCTCGAGTAACCGTTTGAGCAGTGCCAGATCTTTTCGATTGGCACGGCTCATCGCCAGCTTCATGAACGGAGCAACCACCTTGGAAAACCCCTCCGGCGTCCCACGGTTTCGTAACACCATTCGTGTATGGCCCACCTTCGTGGCTTCCCAGGTGTAAGTCGTTTCCATAGGAAACGGCCCCTCTGCCGTTCGCATAATGAACCGCTCGTTCGCGACCCATTCAACGACTTCATATGTGTAAGCCAGACGCCGACCCATGAATTGAGCCACGAAGGCGATCAACGAACCCACGCGAAGAGGCGGCGGCGTGACCCACTCAACCATTTTGATATTCACGTACCATTTCGGCGCGTTGTCGGGATTGGTTGCGTAGCCAGCGACTTCTTCAACGGGACGAGCAATAACAACCTCGGTAATGATGTCAACCGCCACGTATCTTACCTCCGGTCGCATGCACACATGACAGTCGCTTGCCATGCGCCTCGGGACAACACGGGCTGCGACAAGTACGCGGAGACGTCGTTCAAAGGATTACACCAACCATAACCGGGCTCGACCATAGACGATGAGAGTCGTCCGTACGGTCGGTTGACCTTGCGTGGCGACCATAGACCATTCAAGATATGAAGGTGAAATTCGCAGAACGATCAGACACTCCAACGCCGATGGAAGCCATGCACCTGCATCTGCCCGTGTCACTACGAGTCAACGCCCTAACAACAGGGTTGATTCTTTGCACCCTGTTAACCGGCCCGGCGTCCGCGCAGGACGACTACGCGAGATCTACGCAGGGCACTCGCATCTTGGAAGGGCAGAATGGATTTCAGATCAAAGTTCTCGTGGAGGCCGCCAATTTGGGTGGCACCGAGTTGGACCTCGGTGAAATTACGTTTCCTGCGGGCCCGGCGCCCAATCGCGGCCACGGCCACACGTCGATTGAGATTTTCTATATACTGAGCGGTCAGCTGAATCACGTCGTCAACGGAGAGTCTCACATCTTGGATCCGGGCATGGTCGGTATCGTCCGCCCAGGCGATGACGTCATCCACCACGTGACTTCCGACGAGCCCGTCCGGGCGTTGGTCATCTGGGCGCCGGGTGGCGAGGCGGAACGGCTCGCGCGGTTTTTTCAACAGCGCCCCATCGAAGACAATGGCAACGAAGGCGGCAATCGCTGACACAACGTACCATCCGATTCACAGAAGCGGTCCTGAAAGGCCCCGACGCAACACGAAAGGACGCCTCGTCTAGGGTGACACACCGGTAAGAAACACAGCACACACACCGATGTGTGGCAGAAAACAGGTGTCCTCACGTGATCGGTGGTGGGCCCATAGCCATCGCGAGTTCCCCATGCACGGCCGGCGATTTCTATACCTACGCGGTGCCCGGCGTTTCGATCGTGGTTCCACTTTAGCTATCACTGCGTGAACGCAAACCGACGGGGACGTTGGAGCATAACGATGCCCGCTAATGGTGGTAGCCCACGCCAAACACCAATTCAGCACGACGCTCGTCTGTTTGCCACAGGCCGACCACGCTGACCTCACTGAACACACGTAGTCGTCCTACCGACGTACCAACGCCACCCAAAACCACTGGGACGGATTCTGAACGTGTACTACTGACCGCTTCGAACTTTCGGAACCTGACCCCAGTACCTACGTAAAGTGCCGGTTGCTTGCCCACCACCCTCACGCGAAAGGCCAATTGGGCAAGCCAACGGATCGACGGCTGGCTGGTTGCAACGGCAAAGGCGGGGTAAAACGCCAACCGATTGGGGACCAACGGCAACGCCATGTAACCACCCAAACCTCCGGCGCGGATTCCCCTACCGTAATCCGAACCCGATACCCGGAATCCGATTTCAAACGATGAACCCCCTTCGACCGGAATCGGTTTTGTCCAAATGTGTACCCTACACTCACTCGGCGCATACCACATAGCCCCGATCCGTTCCGGCGACACAAACGCATCGGGGTCTGTATTACGCGTGGGAATACCATCCACGACGATCGTGGCGGTACACCACGTACCTGAACGCGACAATAGCTGGATTGCGTTACCGAACACAGCATTCTGAGCGTTCCGAGCGCCCGGTATTTGGTGGGTGAGACCACTTACACCAAACGGCCGTAACCGCTCAATATCGTACGCCGTAATGAAGTAACGAGAGAAGCCTTCCCGACGGGCAAACTCGAGCTCGCGAATACCGCGGGATGATAATATCGGACGGAGTGCTTCGACCTGAATATCATCGAGTCGAATTGGCACCGCCGCCAGGACAACGGGCTCCAGATCCACCGATGGTCCGATCCCGTCGATCGACAGGACCAACGTCAAAGGCTGAAAGCCCACTCGTCGGAAACTGATGTGTAACGAGTCCAAATCGCGCGGACTCGTCAAGGAGAAACGTCCCAAAGAACTCGTTAGAACGCGGGTGGTCACCATCGTCACTTCCACAAGAGCCACGGGCAAGCCCGCAGAATCCACGACGGTACCACTAAGACGGATTTGTCCGTTGAGTGGTGCCAGGGCGGAAATCAGAAACGCCGCGATGCGCAGAAGAACTGGCTTAACGATTGCCGACCTCATTGGGCTTCGTTGAATCACGACTCCTTCGCCATCGGTGTACTGTGCCACGAATCAGATATTGCGCATCGAATGAGCCCATGCGTAAACCCCAAACGATATCGGCGCAACGCGCGAAAGTGCGCGACGGGCTCGCACTAATCCTTAACCGAAAAGACACGAGGGTCGTGGCAAGCCAAAGTGACGCCAACCCAATCGTTAGACAAAGTGGCGAATACAACCATGTATCCCACACGGCGAAGTCAGTATCTCTTATGCGCTTGAAAAACCCACTAGCCGAAAGTCGCCCATCGCGCGCAACACGAATACAGCTCCGAGCGCTGAACACGCTAACGTCGTTATCGTCCGCGGTGCCGACCTGAGAAACAAGTCAGCGCGAGCCAGCACTACCAAGGCAGCGCTGGCGAGCGCCGCAGCAACCGCGAGGGTGGCCAACCGTGAGGGCCGTAGGATCGGTCCATCCGGAACGACCGGGACCGCCGGAAGACCACGAAACGCCCAAACCACATGGAATATGCCCAAGATGGAAAACACGACGGCAAGCAGGATTCCAATCAAGACCTTCAGTCGGACAACGACGGGGCACTACGTCTCGGTGTTTCAGCAACCATAGGTGCAAATAGTATTCCTTATATAGGGTGACGTACCTCATATAGGGCGAGATGCTCCACGACTGTGCTCCTTTCAAAATCCTGTGCGACGTCTCCCGCAGCTACGGCTGACATAAATCGGATCATGGTCGCCAAGGCGGCCTCAGATACGTAGTCGGAGTCATTACACCGTTTCGGACATCGCACGCCGACCGGTGATTTTGCGCTCCGATCACCACATACGCCGGTCATTTTTCATGTTGCTGTCGCTTTCTTCGAGAAGTCGCCCGTACTCTCACCGTCAACTCAATATCCGCCCAACGACCAACCACGTTGATCGACGCCAAACCTGGCTTCATGAAACGCATCGGGATTGTCAGATCGCGTTCCACGAATGCCAGTGTACACACGCCGCGTCTTACATGGATTTCCGTAACAGCGACCACCACGTGGTTGTCCGATTGTCTCGCTAGTGTCGGGCCAAACTCCACACAATGCCCACCCGCAACCGTGACAACTAACTCCAGGTCTCGGCCAACTACGGCCCCCATCGGGAACAGTAGCTCTGGCCCATTCACCTCTCGCAAAATAAGCCGAGGCGCCTCCACCAATCCCGTACGCGCGGTTCCCATCGCACCGGGTTCGGTCCGTTGCATAACCACCGCAATACTATCCCCCGCCGCCACCGCGCGACCCAGATCAGCATACCCCCGAGTGCTGAACCACAGCGTATCGCCTTCCGCGGTAGAGTCCGGGACTGTGAACCAACCATCGAGATCCGTCGCAGTGTGGTGATTCGGCTGCATCCTGGACGGGTCGGGATCATTCGGCGAGACCGAAAAGCCTGTTCGAACGGTGACGAGCGGTAGGGGGCGCCCGCCTTCATCCGTGACCACACCACGGATCTGTGCCTTCGCTGTTTCACCTGCCAGCGCAAACGCGACACATACAACGAACGCGCCACGGCGATACGGCTTGGATAGCGAATTCATCCCGTCAGACCGATTCAAGGCCACCTACCATTCGCGTGTAACCGTTCGAAGAG
>JAZDDD010000794.1:0-5310 GCA_036679545.1 Gemmatimonadota bacterium
GTCGGGCATAGAATTTTGGCGTTGTTTGCCCGGATTTGATGCTCCTTGTGGGAAGACGACCACGTTTCGGAACGATCGTGAGCTATCGAAACAGTTGGACTCACATATTCCGTTGCGTGGCCGATTTGCGGTCGCTGGTCAGTCGCCGAAAAACCAGCAAATGCCCCAGGAGCGCAGCTTGGACCAGAACAGCTGGCAACCAAACACCGGGAAATCCCGTGACCCAAGTGTTAGCCGGACCGTTGTCGAACACACGAAACGGTAGCGGTGCGGACAACACGGCAATCGTGATGATGGTCATGAGCAGGATGGTGCCGAGTATGTTCCAAGCTTGAATGACGCCGGCGGGCACATTGCGCTTCCATATCAATATGCCCAACACGAATGCCGTCATGCCCGTTACGATGTCGAAGTTTAGTCCCGAATAGGTCATCTGCTCTGGAAACAACCCCTCCTCGTATCCACGATGTAACCAGATCTCGACGAGAATACGGAAGCTTTGGAATCCCACGAGCAGCGAAAGCGGTACGGTGGCGGCCATCCGGGTGCCAACCGATGAGAACGCTGTAGCGACGGTCAGCACAAATGCCATCGCCAACATGATGAACATCGTCGGTGGCCTGGTTTCAAAGCTTAGTAAACCGAGCGACGCCGTCACACCGGTCGCCCCGAGCCACAGGGTCAAAATGACTGCGGCTTTCACAAAAAATCGCTCGTCGGTCCCATCGTCCAATCTTCGAACGGCATAAAGGAACAACACGCTCATGACCACGGAAAGGAGAACGATTGCAATTCGTAATAGTGGGGAGCCCATTTTGTTTGCCTCTTTGTGGTCTTTATATTAAAATAGTATCGGCTATTAAATAATAAAGTATCGATGACGAAGCGCAGTTACAAGCAGTATTGTGGATTGGCTAAGGCCTTGGACGTGGTGGGTCAACGCTGGACGTTATTGATTGTCCGTAATCTTTTGTTAGGCCCACTTCGATACACGGACTTACATCGGGGATTGCCAGGAGTAACGACGAACCTTCTTGCGGATAGACTCCGTGAAATGGAAGGGGCGGGCCTGATTGAGAAAGCACGTTCTCCTGCGCCGTATCCGGTGGACGTGTACCGGCTGACAACGCGTGGGCGGGCCCTTGAACCAGCCATTCACGCCTTCGGCGCGTGGGGTTGGCAGTTCATGAAAAACCCCGCCCGCGGTGACGCGACGGACCCCGCCTGGGCAATGCTTGCACTCAAGCGGCGTTACCAGGGCGTCGCTGATGAGTTATTGATTCACTTGGTGGCAGGCGACCAATCGTTTACGATCCAGTGTTTCCGGAGTGGGGTTCAGATGCAACGTGGCACGCCTGTGAAATCCGATATCGAGCTGACGGGTTCCTTCGGCCACATACGGGACTTACTGTTTGGTGGAATGCCAATTTCTGAATTGATTAGTGCGGGTGCACTGGAATTCAGTGGTTCGCAGAAGTCCTTGAGGACATTCCTCGGCGCATTTGGATTGAGTCGATCTCGGTAGCGACGGCCCCAAAACCATGTACTCCTCGGAAGTGAGCTTCGCGACAAATGAATTTCACAAGCCATCCATCGATCTTTAAATACGGACCGGCAGTAATCGTTGGATTCGCGATGGCGTGCGGCGGAAACGACGAAGAGCCCGCCGTCGTGTTGTCCGCTGCAGACCAACTGATTGAACGATCAATCGCGTTTCACGACCCTGACACTCTTTGGGCACGCGAACGGTTGCACATTCAATGGTTCGGAACGGGGAGTGACGGAGAAGAGCGTACCAACGTGCAGCTCGTCTTTCACGCGGATCAAAACAAGTTTGAACTCTCAGGCCGTTATCGTGACTCCGCACTCGAGTACCAGGCCGACGGCGCGACGTGGACAGCCACGGTCGATGGCTCCGACAGTTTCGATGACGATGTTATGCAACGGATGGGTCTACATCGGGAAAACGGGATGCTGTGGCGGAGCTACTATGGTTTTCTTGCCGGTATGCCGATGAAGCTCCGTGATCCGGGAACACGCGTCGATCCTGAACCCATCCGAACGAGATTCGACGATCGCGATGTCGAGTCCATCCGTGTCGAGTACGATGCCGATGTCGGTACCGACACGTGGTATTTCTATTTCGATCCTGAAACAGCGGAGTTAGTTGGGTGTCGGTTCTACCATGACGAAACGGCTAACGACGGCGAGTACATTCACATGGAGGGCCTGACCGCGGCCGGCAGTCTCCGAATCCCTCGTCACCGGCGCTGGTTCGTCAATGCCGACGGCCGGTTCTTAGGAGCCGATGAGGTCCGGTCGATGGAGGTAGTTGAGGCGGAAGGTCTGTAGGCGGTAAGGCGGTAGGACGGTAGGGCGGTAGGCAAAACGGAGGCGGATCGAGATAGTCACCGGTTCGACGTCGCGTGGACCCGTTCTTAGTCGTCATCGAGGGCCGCGTCAGTGTGCTGCCAATGGTGCGACGCGGTATTTTCGGTGTGAGTAACACGATTTCCCTCTCTGACGGACTGAACTCATGAAAACCCACAACGCGTCCTGGCGAATTTCTCTTGCGGCTGTCTCGGTACTTGCGGTTATCGCTCAACCGATCGTTGGCCAAGAAAGCGTATCTGCGTGGACCCCTGAACTCAGCATGCAGTACCACGCCATCCAGTGCACCGCGATATCGCCCTATGGCCAGTACATCGCCTACGTGGTGCGCAAACCGCTCATGGAGGGAAGCCAGTCAGAGTATTTGAGTCATATCTGGGTGGCCACCGCGGATGGCGCAGGCACGACGCAATACACACGGGGAGAAAAGTCGGCGTCCAATCCTTCGTTCTCGCCCGATGGGCAATACCTCGCGTTCACCACCGGTCGCACGGACGAGACTCAGGTGTGGATCATTCCGTTGTTTGGCGGTGAAGCGCAACAGGTAACGGAAGCGGATGCGGGTGTCGGCCGATACCAATGGGCGCCCGACGGTTCCCGCATCTACTACACGATGCGCGACTCGGAGACGGAAGAAGAGAAGACCGCCAAAGAGGAAAAGCTTGACGTGATTCTCGTCGATCAAAACTTCAAATTCAATCACGTTTACTCGGTGAGTGTGTGGGCGGACGAGTCAGGTGAGCGAACGACCACGCGACTCACATCTGGTAATTATCACGTGACGAGTTTTGACGTATCGCCGGATGGTGCAACCATCGTGTTTGCACATCAGTCGGACCCGCGAATCAATACCGGCCGTCTGTCGGGTGATATTTCGACTGTACCGTCGGATAGCGGGGCCATGTCCCCACTCGTGATCACAAATGGCGTCAACAGCAATCCGTTCTTCTCGCCAGATGGCAGGTCGGTCGCGTTCAGATCAACGGGAAACCAACCCGAACCCATTGGACTCGGCGATGTGTACGTGGTGTCGAGCGGTGGTGGCACACCACGCAAACTTGCTGAAACGCACGATCGTAGTCCGGGCATCATGGGTTGGACAGGAAACGGCTCGGCGGTCCTCGTGTCCGAAGCTACCGGCACAACCCGTGGTGTATTTGCGGTTCCGGCCGACGGCGGTGCCCCGTATGCTGTGACTTCCGGCGAAGGGGTCATCGGTTCGGTGTCGTTCAGCAAGGATGCGCAACACATGGCGTTCACATTCCAAACGACAGACTCTCCACCGGATGTTCACATATCGGCGGTTGCCGATTTCTCGAAACGTCGGATCACGGACGTCCACGGTGATGTGCCGCGGCCGGTCATGGGACGGACGGAACTGCTGACATGGAAGTCGCCGGATGGATTGGACATCGAAGGTTTGCTGACCTATCCGGTGGATTATCAACGAGGTCGTCGCTATCCGTTGATTCTTAACGTACACGGCGGTCCCGCAGGTGTGTTTTCACAGTCGTTCACCGGCTCGGCTTCCATCTACATGATTCAGACATTTGCGCAGGAGGGTTATGCCGTGCTCCGTCCCAATCCCCGAGGAAGTACTGGGTACGGTAAAGAATTTCGCTATGCGAATTTCCAGGATTGGGGATATGGCGACCTGAGCGATCTCATGGCCGGAGTCGATGAAGTCATCGACATGGGGATTGGGCACTCCGACAGTCTGTTGTTGATGGGATGGAGTTACGGCGGATACATGACGTCGTTCGCGGTCACGCAAACGGACCGGTTCAAAGTGGCAAGCATGGGCGCGGGTCTTCCCAACTTGATCAGCATGACCACGACTACCGACATCCAAGATTATTTGGTCGGCCACATGGGGGTTGAGTTCTGGGACGATTACGAAAGATACGAACGCCACTCGGCGATATACCACATTGCTAATGTGGTGTCACCAACCCAGGTGATTCATGGTGCCGAAGACTTGCGTGTTCCTTTCACGCAGGGACAGGAGTTTTACCGTGCACTCGGCCGACGTGGTATACCGACGGAAATGATCGTCTATCCGCGGACACCGCACGGGCCACGGGAGCCGAAGTTCCTAATGGACGTAACCGGTCGGATCATGTCCTGGTTCAATCACCATCTTGGCCGTTCCACTCCCACGACTGACGACGCCGCGGTTCTGGAACGTTAGCGCATTGCGAGGAGCGTTGTTCACGCACAGAGGCTACGCGCGCGACTGCCGAACAGCAGCAGTGATGCGTGGCCTCTTGCTCCATTTTCCTTTCACATGACGAAACGGTATTCGACACGAAGGATGTTGTCGTACCATACCTTGTCGGTGAGTGCCCGGCCGTAACCGATGAAGATTGCATCGTTGTCACGCACCCCAAACCGCGCGCCGATTTTGACGTTCACGATTGATCACCACCGGCGTCCTGAATGTCTAGGCCCGTGAGCGTGCCGTCGCTGCTTCCCGTAACAATTCCGCTCGTTACCGTCCAACCCACGAGTTCAACAACGGGCGTGAATCGCAAAGGACCCTCGGGTAACGCATCGTAACCGACGCCGAAGCCATATCGCAACACGGCGCCGCTTAACGAATGTCCGCAGGACTTACAGGTCGGATTGCCCATAGCACGACGGTTTGATTACCCTGCACCGGATGTGGAGGCGCCCGGGGGCGCCCCAGCGGCGGTCGATTTTGGCGATTGGGCAGATGTCCGAACAGAGGTCCACGTGCATGGATGCAGGATAAACGTCTGAACGGTGTTTGCCAGGGTCGTGAAGCCTCAGTTTGTAACAAATCGATTGTCTTTCCACGCCACAAGGCGTTGTGGTATCTTGCCCACCAGTCAACCGCCAAAGGGACAGTGCTATCGAAGATGTTGGAGACCGCGCGCAACGCAAGCCTGACCCTTC
>JAZDDD010000795.1:0-4234 GCA_036679545.1 Gemmatimonadota bacterium
GGTGATAATCGGCGACGGAGTGGTCGTGGGGACAGGTGACACAACAAGTGTTTTAGGTGTGGCCTTCGCCGACGTCACGTTGGGCGGGTCCGTGGGCATAACCCGTGTCCGCATAGACGCCGCCGGCATTGCACCGGTCGAATTTTCAGCCCGTGCAACCTTGCCCGGTCCTATCGCGTTTGTTTCGAATCGCCGAACGGGAATTTTTGGAAACGTCATTGAAGGGTACCCGGGAGACCTTTACGTAATGAACGAGGATGGTTCGGATGTCGTCGCTCTGTTTCCGTCCAACTTCGTCATCCAATCATTGTTTGATCCGGTGTGGTCGCCGGATGGCGACGAGCTGCTTTTCACTCGGGCCATTGGTCGACCTGCGGGTGGTATTCCGGGTCTTTTGGCAATCGGAATGTTCGCGATTGACTCTGATGGTGGTAAAGAGGCTCAGGTCCCCGTCATCGGTCTGCCTCCCTACGTACGATACTTTGCCGACCCTGTCTGGAGTCCGACCGGAAACAGGATCATCGCACACTTGGCGGCAGAAGGTGTGGCAAACATCCCACCCGAGGTCACGTCGGGTGCTTTGCATGTGATGAGCAGATCGGGTATCGATGCACGGCCGTTGAACAACATCGCAGGCACGGCGCGTGCACCGGATTGGGATGGTGTGAGCGGACGGCTCGCATTTGAATGTGACCGTGGTTCGACGACCGCCATTTGCATCGCCGACGAAAACGGCGACAGTCTCGATATGTTAACGGTTGGGTTGGCGCCAGATACCGATCCTGCGTGGTCTCCCGACGGTACGCAACTTCTGTTTGCTCGCGATACGCTTGACGGTGGCGGCATTTGGCGTATCAACGACGACGGAACAGGGCTGGAGCAAGTCGTCCAGGGGCGCACGATGAGCCCGTCATGGTCACCCGACGGAACGCGTTTTGTATACGAACTAAATGACGACGGTCGAATCGATATCTGGCTCTTCAATTTCGCAAGCGGTTTGCGGGTGAACCTGACCAACGCAACTTCGCGCGACAGTGATCCGGCGTGGAGGAGGACGGGGTAGCGGGCGGCGCCCGCTACCCCGTGCTACCCGCTACCCGCTATCGGCAGTTTCCAAAGAATCTCACACGTCCGTAAAACCCGCGCCACCGTTAGCGGCAACGAGCCCAACACCCCGCCCCACAACCATCGATTCACGTAAGCGGGCAGCGGGCAGCAGTAGCAGACAGCAATAGCAGGCAACTGCCTGCTACTGTTGTTTGCTACTACTTAAAACTCAAATCCCGCCGCAAAGTTGATGTGATTGTTTGTCAGCTTCCCAATTAGTGCCGATCCCCACGTTGTCTCCAAACGCCAAAACTCCAGGCCGAACACCAAGGGGAATGGCCGCCAATGAATGTGCCCTTCGAAGGACATATTTTTTGTCCGTCCGAATGCCGCGGAAAAATCTGCGGCGTTAAAGTCGTTGTCGTTTGGATCATCCAACCCAAAACCACCACCAATTGTAAATTCTGGTGATGGCGTAAAGTTTACCTGGCCCCATCCTCCCTTGGTTCGCAGCATGACGCCGTTGGAGCCGAAGGTTTGAAAAATTCCGCCACCACCCAACGGTCGGAGTCCTTGGCCGACGAATCCTTCGCCTCTGATCTCGATGTACCGCGTGATGGAAGTGCGCAGACTCGCTGCCGCCGCCTTGGTGACCAAGTAGTCGTCGGTTGTTGTGGACAACCAACCGTAGTGGGCGCCCGCGCTGAACTCTCCTCCGATCTCATCGTCTCCCCAACCCGCCAAAACGCGACCCTGCAGGAAGGGACGTCGTGACCGTTCGGCTTGATCGGGAATTGGGTAAACGGAGCTGCCTTGAGATGAACCACCGATCGGTGATAGTGCAGCCACCTCCACGCCGAGTCGGAAGGCGTTACCGCCTTGCACACGCGCGCGGATTTGCGGAACCCACACCCAAAGATTCCCAGCGCCGGAGAATCCAGGGTAACCCATGGCGGCAAAGCTCACTGGGTTCAGTTCCGAAATCGGCGGTGCTTCTTGACCGAACATCAGTGAGACATTGCCCCAATCGAGATCCGCTCGTGTTCGTCGGATCCGCGGCAGGGGAACCGTTCGTCCATGACTGGACGCAGCGAATCCGCCGAAGAAATCGACATCGAGTTCGCCGGTGAACGTCGCACCCAGCACGTCGTCGAGTTCCGTGAAGATTCGCAGACGGCTTTGTCGTACCGCCGCTGCCGCCGCCACGTTTGGAAAGGCCGGTTCAGCTGCGGGTGGATCGACATATTGCGGAATATCGTCGAGGTGTGCATTGGCGTTGTTGGTGAATCCATTGACCAAAATGAGTCCGGACAACTCAATTCGATTTCCGGTGGACGTTCCGACCGCGCCGCCCGCCTGTTCGGCCAATTGTACTTCGAGTATGCCAACGAGCCGCTCGAGTCGTATTATGCGTTGTTCAAGTGAATCTTGTTGTGCCATGACAGCCTGTGGCACAGAACATGTCAGCGCGAAAAGAAATGACGCTCGAAATGACATTGCGGCTCCCGGAAGTGGATTCTGCCTGCGTTGACCTGCCGAAGAACGCGGGCTTTATTTGTAAAACCCGCCGCGCGGCACTTCCAAAGGTACAACGGTTCAAAATGGTTCGCAGTCTCTTCCGCCTCTGTCTTACCCTTGCAACAGTGGCCATGCCTCCGGCCGCGAGGGCGCAATCTGAAGGATCGGTGAATGGGCGTGTCATCGTGATGGAGGCTGGTAACCGCCAGGCGCGTGATGTGGCTCAGGCCGTGGTTTGGCTGGAGAGTTCCAGACGTTTCCCGGTACGCGGAGGGGCCATCCGCATGATCATGGCGGATAAGGAATTTCGACCACACGTGCTTGTCGCCACCACCGAAACATCGGTCACTTTCCCAAATGAAGACCCCTTTAATCACAACGCGTTTTCACGCACGCGCATGGGCGAGTTCGATCTTGGATTGTACGGGCGTGGAGACAATCGCTCGACGGCGTTTCCCGTGGCCGGGATTTACCGGATCTACTGTAACGTACACGCCGGCATGAGCGCGTTCGCCGTGATTCGCGACAATCCGTATTACTCGCGGCCGTCGACGGACGGGTCGTTTGAGATTGGCAATGTTCCGCCGGGTGTCTACACCATCGTCGCATGGCATGAACGTGGTGGCGAAACACGCCAAAACATCGACGTGTCAGACACCGGCGCGACGGGTTTACAATTGCAACTGGATGCACGCGGTTTCCAACCTGCTAAGCATCTTAACAAATATGGCAAGCCCTACAGACGTCGAGGTCGTCGCTATTAATTTCTCGCTCGGCGCGAAGATCTTCCTGGCCATGGCAGCGGTGATGATCGCTGCCCTCGGTGGTGCATTGCTGCTGATCAACCGCGGTGCGGATCGGGCCGCGGACGAATCCATCGACAAATCTCTTGCCGCTACACAAACAGCTGTCCATGACGCTCTTGCCGGCCGGAGCGAAAGCTTGTTGCGCGTCACCGCCGGGCTTGCCCAAGTGCCCACCTACGTATCACGAATCGTTCAAGCACTCTCCGAGGACGACCGTGCTGCGCTGCTCGATCAGGTCGAAGAGTACCGTATGCAAACCGGCGCGTCGTGGACGATGATTCTGGATCATCTCGGTTGGCTCAAAGCGTGGACGTACGACATTGAATATTTTAACGAGGATTTTTCCGGCGGGGCGCTGATCGACTTTGCACTGCAGGGTGACTCCACGCAGGGCTATTGGATCGAACCGGGCCCGGATGGGGATCTGTTGTTCCAAGCTGTCGCGGTTCCAATGTTCAATCCCGAACGCACCGTTATTCACGGTGTGTTGCTTGCTGCGCTCGATGTAGACAGCGCGTTTGTTTCGGAAATCAAATCGTACACCGGTTCGGATGTTGCGTTTTTTGTTTTGGACACCAAGGGCCGGGCGGATGTTAGGGTTTCCACCGTTCCCGGCTCGGATGTTTCTGCCGCAGTTGGCGACTGGGACATTGCGGCTGTTTTCGAGCGAGATTCTTCATTTGAACGGCTTGTCCTCGATTTTGAAGATCGCACGCTCATCGGCGCCCTCGGCGCACTCAGAAGCCCCGCCGGGTCACCGTTGGGTGGGTACGTTGGTCTGCGCAATCGTGACGAAGAACTAGCCGCTTACACACAGTTTCAACGAACGGTTGGCTGGGTATCGCTTGCCGGGCTCCTTCTTG
>JAZDDD010000796.1:0-2850 GCA_036679545.1 Gemmatimonadota bacterium
GTGCCATTTTGCGTTGGGATCTATCTCGACAACGAGTGTCAAAGAATCTTCGAACTCCCACGAACTTGCGAGCCGTGGTATGAATGTCGATGGATCCGTGGTATTGAGATCGGGTCCGATATCGACAAGCGGAAAGAAAATCAGATTGGATATTGTCTGATCGTCCGCTCTTGTGATTGTTGGTGGGAAAAGAGTGGTTGGCTCAGAGTAGAGCATGCCAACCACATTCCCACAGTAACCACTCCGACATTCGGCTACGTCAGCTGTGCACGCAGCGATGAACAGAACCATCGTTGATGCGAAGATCGAATAACTGCGACGTGCGAGCATAACCTGCTCCATCCATGGAATGCGCGGTGTGTGTCCCCAGAACCCCGTGAATCTGAAAGCATGCAACGCGCTCGCACCGTGACCTACGTCATGTTTTGACCCAATTGCGGCGATTAACGCCGCCAGGTCCAGGCCGAGTCGTCGAAACTAAAGCATGTGCTCGGCTGAGGCGAGGATATCGCAGCGTGCCAGTGACCCGGCCAGTCGCTCTGCGCCCGATTGGCAATCACGTCGCTCGTTTCGTCGAAGCCGACCGACCGGCCAAGTGCCGCGGTCAGCGTTGCCGTGTGAGTTGGATTCGTGGCGTTTTGCGCAATCAAAGTGACCATATCTTGGCCACCGTCGAGCAGAATGGATCCATGCTGAAGAAACGCCTCGCCCTCTCTCAGTTGGGCGCTGCCAACTAGCTTCCGTCCGCCCACGAGGATCTCACCGCCCACCGGGGACGAGAAACAGGGACCGGCATGTAATGCCTCGGCGTTTCGTGCCGAGTCGGCGTGCGCTACGAGCACACCGATATCGGTGAGTGCCGTGGCGAGCATGTGGTGAATTGTCTGATACGTCTGTTGAAGGGATCCGAACGTTTTCAGTGGAGCTGCCACCGCATAGGTTAACTCGTGTTCGTGCCACACGGCGCGTCCACCCGTGGGTCGGCGTACGGTGTCCAACCCGAGTCTTTGAATCTTGTCCCGATCGTAACGCCTTAGTGCGGCCTCGTTGCGTCCGAATGACACGCACGCGGGACTCCATCGGTAAAGTCTCAGGCACGCATCCCCGCGTTGTGCACGTCGGAGCAGGGAATAGTCGATGGCCATATTGATCGCGCCCGCCCGTCCCGCGGTGTCAACGATCAAGTGCCACTCCGTTGCTACCGGGTCAGGCAACGCCACCTACGGTTTCCAGCTCGTATTCTTCGATCGGTGGGCAAGAGCAGACGAGATGCCGATCGCCATAGGCGGCATCGATACGGCCGACGGACGGCCAGATCTTATGCTCCCTCGTTGCTGCGGTGGGGAACGCAGCCGTTTCCCTACTGTACGGTCTATTCCAATCGTCAGCGACCACGGACGCCAGTGTATGAGGCGCGTTCGTGAGGGCATTGTTGGTTTTGTCAGCACGTCCTTCTTCGATTTCACGTATCTCTTCGCGTATCGCAAGCATCGCATCGCAGAATCGATCCAGCTCTTCCTTCGATTCACTCTCGGTGGGTTCCACCATCATGGTGCCCGCAACCGGGAAGGAGATGGTCGGCGGGTGGAAACCGTAATCGATGAGACGCTTTGCCATATCCTCGACGGAAACACCCGCAGAATTCTTGAATGGTCGTGTGTCGATGATGCATTCGTGTGCTATCAGCCCATTCGTACCGGCGTATAACAACTCGTATTCACCGCGGAGCCTGCTCGCGACGTAGTTGGCGTTCAAGATCGAAATCCGAGTGGCGTCAGTCAGACCATCGCCGCCCATCAATTGTAAGTAGGCCCACGAGATGGTCATGATCGACGAGCTACCCCAAGGAGCGGCAGACACCGTACCGAACGGCTTTGCGTGTCCGATCTTGATGACGGGGTGGTCAGGTAAGAACGGTGTTAAATGTTTCGCAACGCCAATTGGGCCCATACCCGGTCCGCCACCGCCATGTGGAATGCAAAACGTTTTGTGCAGGTTGAGGTGACACACATCAGCACCGATGTCCCCCGGTCGGCACAAACCTACCTGCGCATTCATGTTGGCGCCGTCCATATAAACTTGTCCACCGTGCTGGTGAATGATGTCGCACACGTCTCTGATGGATGATTCGAAGACACCATGGGTCGACGGGTAGGTCACCATCAATGCACCGAGGGTGTCCCGATGTTTTTCTGCCTTGGCGCGGAGATCATCGACGTCGATGTTGCCGCGGGCGTCGGTTTTCACAACCACGACTTGCATACCGGCCAGCACCGCACTGGCTGGGTTGGTTCCGTGGGCCGACTGTGGGATCAGACACGTTGTACGTTGCGTATCACCCCGATCGTGGTGGTATGCGCGAATGGCAAGTAAGCCGGAGAACTCACCCTGCGAGCCGGCGTTTGGTTGCAACGAAATGGCATCGAACCCGGTTATTTCCGCCAGTTGTTCTTCCAGCTGCCGAAACATTTCGGTGTAACCGGCCGCTTGGGTTGGCGGTGCAAATGGGTGCAGCTTGCCAAATTCCGGCCACGTAACTGGAATCATCTCCGTCGTTGCGTTCAACTTCATCGTGCAAGACCCTAAGGGAATCATGGCGGAGGTGAGTGATAGATCACGATCCTCGAGTCGCTTGAGGTATCGCAACATCTCCGTCTCGGACCGATACTTATGGAATACGGGATGCTCCATGAACCCGGTTTTGCGGGCAAACTCGCTCGTTATTCCTTTTCCACTTGATGCGGTCAACGTAGCCACATCGGGGGGGTCTTTTTGCAATGCAAACACACGCAAGAGATCGGCAATATCATTTGGTGTTGTTGTCTCGTCGATCGAGACACCGATGTCACC
>JAZDDD010000797.1:0-3350 GCA_036679545.1 Gemmatimonadota bacterium
GCCACGCCGGGGAAGGCCATTCAATATGCGGCTCTTTATCCAAGATTTACGTTATGCGATTCGAGCCCTGGTGAAACGCCCGGGTTACACCACGTCCGTTGTTGCCACGTTGGCTTTGGCGGTGGGCGCAACGACATCCGTGTTCAGTGTCGTCAACGGCGTTCTCTTGCGCCCCCTACCCATCCCGGACCCTCAACAGGTTGTCAGGGTGTGGGAAGTAGACCAACGACCCGATTTCTTAGACGATAAGAACATGGTGGCCGTAGCCAACTACGGAGATTGGCAGGACCAAAACCGGGTGTTCGACGCGATGGCGGCGTTCCAACAATACCCGATCACACTCCGTGGCGACGGGGATCCGCGCCACATCATGGCCGCCTTTGTTTCAGGAGACTTTTTCAAAGTCCTCGGCGTGCGTGCGGCAACGGGGCGCACGTTTCTTCCAGAGGACGACTCACGCGACGCCCAACAAGTCGTCGTGATCAGTGATCGTTTTTGGAAACGCGGGCTGAGCGGTGTTTCTGATGTCTTGGGTAGCACGCTAGGTATTGGTTCGAATGCGTATCCCATAGTCGGTGTGCTGCCACCTTCGTTTGACCAATTGGACCAGGGCATAGATGTCCTAATGCCACTCGGTCTTCGACCGAGTCAGTTCGACAACAGGCGGTCACACACCATCAATGTGATTGCGCGCATCAAGACGGGCGTCTCCATCGAGGAGGCGCAACAGGATATGGATCGCATCGTCGATGGTTTGCGGCCTCTCCATCCACAGTTCCTCGAAGGTTGGGGTGTAAACGTACAGTCACTGACGGACGCTATTGTTGGCGATATCAGGCCCGCGCTGTTGGTGCTGCAAGCAGGTGTCATCGTTCTCCTGATCATTGCGACGGTCAACGTCACGAACATCATGCTGGCCCGGACCGTAGCCGAGCAACGCGAACTCGCCATCCGAACCGCACTCGGCGCCGGTCGCGGCCGGCTGATTGGGCAGAAGTTGAGCGAGGCGGCGACACTCGCGGCGGTTGGCGGCATACTCGGAGTATTGCTTGCCTACGCTCTGACCGGAGTTCTCCTTGCCTTCGCTCCAGACAACCTTCCGATGGTTGAACAGGTGGGCATAAGTGGGCCGGTATTGGCGTTTGCCCTTGCCGTAACCGCACTGGCCGCGTTCACCTTTGCGCTCGCGCCTGCGTTGCAGGCAAGTACACCGAAGCTGTCAATCGCATTGAAGACCCGAAATGCATCAGTTGATCGCCGCCACCACCGGTTCCGCGCGGTACTCGTGGTCGCACAACTCGCGTTCTCGCTGACACTTCTCATCTCGGCGGGTCTTCTGGTCAAGACCTTCTTTCACCTCATGCAGGTAGACCCCGGTTTCCGCGCAACGGGCATCGCCACGGCCAAGATTACACTTCCATTCCGATCGTACCCTACCTCGGTGGACCAAGCGGCGTTCTACGAACGTATTCTGGAGCAGGTCCGAATGCGGCCGGGTGTAGCGTCGGCGGGCGCCACGAAATTCTTACCGATGGTAGACGAAGAGTGGACGTGGAGCGTCCAGATCGAAGGCCAACCCGAGCGCTTAGACGGCGAGAAGCGGGACTATGGTCGTCACGCCGTGATGCCAGGCTACTTCGAGGCGATGAACATAGCATTGCGACAGGGACGTTTGATCAACGACTTCGATCGGGTCGATAATCCGCCGGTGGCGGTCGTCAACGAAGCGTTTGTCAGTCGGTTTTTCTCTGCCGGCGGCGACGTGGTAGGCAGTCGTATGATGATCATCGGTGAGGAGGGTTGGATCGAGATCGTCGGTGTCGTGGGCAACGTGCATCACTACACCCTGGATACCAATCCTCAGCCAGCGTATTACGCGCCACTCGTACAGTTCCCAGACGATTTCGGCTTTGGCATCGCAATGAATGTGGTGATACGGACCGATGGAAACCCGGGTGCGGCGCTTAACGCCACCCACAACGCCGTTCGGGAACTCGATCCGTCGGTGGCCATCAGCGAGAAATCCACCATGGTAGACCACGTAGCCACATCGGTGGCACGGTCCCGATTTGCCATGACCCTCTTGAGCACTTTCGCGTTGATCGCCGGGGTCCTCGCCACGATCGGGGTTTACGGCGTCGTGTCGTACACGGTGGGCCAACGCACTCAGGAGATCGGTGTACGACTGGCGCTTGGTGCGAGAGGACCATCCATCCTCGGCGACATCGTTGGCGGAGCCGTGAAGCTAGCTTTTGCCGGAGTGACGATCGGCATCGCCGGGGCAATCTTCGTTACACGGTTTCAGGAAAGCCTTTTGTTCGGGGTGTCGACAGTCGACCCGATGACATACGGTGGGCTCGCAGCGACGTTAGTGGTCGTCGCCGGAGCTGCCGCCTTTTTTCCTGCGTTCCGAGCAAGTCGTACAGATCCGATGCGTGTACTGCGGGAGGAGTGAAAACCGCATCATTGCGGGTGTGTCGGAAGGACCAGACCCATCGATTGCTTTGAGGTGGTGTTCGGAGAGTTGGGGACCCGGCCGTTTGTGACTAACCTCACGGCAAGACAAGCTGACTTCTTGCATCCTCGGGCCGAGGCGGCGATGAACTGCGGTTGAAGTTGGGATCTCGCGTCGTCTTTTTGTTGGACGTCCCTCGACTGCCAGAGGGTAAAAAGCGGACGGGCATTTCGGTTTGGCTTCCTCCACGGCCCGTCCGCCATCCAATCCCCTGCGACATTCCCTCATACACGCGTGTGGATCAACGAGCACTCCAGTACGGACGACTTAACCGATTCCTCCAATGAGTTGCTTCATCGTCACCGTCCCCCCTCGACCGACTGAGATGGCGCGTTCGCCGACGGGTAAATCAACCCACAAGGTGCCTCTCATCGCATAGGGAACGGAGCCTGTATCGAGTAACGCGCGAGCCCCAGCGCCGACACCCTGCCAGCTAAAGCGCAAAGGCAGTTCAACCGAGGTGTGCTCTCCGTTGGGGAGCGACAATCCGCGATCAAGCGCAATCTCCCCAAATGGCGTCTCATTGAGCGCCAATGCCAACGCAAGCCGTCCGCTATTGATGTCGAAAGCGTTGGGGTTGTACACGTCGAGCACCACGTTGAGAGTCCCGCCAGACAACCCCAGCCCGACAACTTGGATCTCCATCAGATCCACCTCGGGTTCGACGAAAGCCATTTGTGACAGGGTAGCGCAGCCGGAAAAACCGACCGATGCGACCAGACTACAAAGCGTCAAAGACCCTCTTGTCATCCTCACCTCACGAGATGGTTCGTCCAGAATATCGCATTGAACACATGCAAACGCACGCCCAAAAACGTCTTTTCATAGGGGGAAT
>JAZDDD010000798.1:0-7752 GCA_036679545.1 Gemmatimonadota bacterium
AAAGAGGTTATGTACCCCGTGTCAACTTGATTGGCTCCCCCGTAGGGACATACGTTCGCGGCTTACAATTCTCACCCAGACCGATTGGATGACACATGTCGGATGGCAATCCGAATTTCGGTGCAAATCCTCATGACGACATCGACACGGCGGTTTGTTCCATCGTCTTGCCCGTCTACAACGAGCGCGAGAATCTATCGCCGCTATTGGGTGAGATCACTCATGTCCTTCGGTCCATCGAGCATGAGATTGTCGCCGTCGATGACTGCTCGTCAGATGGTTCACGTGAGATTTTGGGAGAACTGGCCGCGCGGTTCCCCCGGCTGCGTGTCGTTAACTTGCCGGTTCGCGGGGGACAAAGTGCGGCCCTGGTCGCGGGATTCGATGCGGCACGTGGTGGCACGATTGTTACGCTTGATGCGGACGGGCAAAATGACCCAAACGATATTCCAATGCTTTTGGACCGGTTGATCGAATCCGGGCCCGGCGTGGCCGTTGTGGGCGTCCGATCCAAACGAGCTGCCAGTGGTTGGAAGCGTCTTCAAGCCCGGGTCGCCAATGCGGTACGCGATATGGTCACGGGAGATCGCGTACGCGACACGGGTTGCGCGCTTCGCGTGGCACGGCGAGCGGACCTCAGAAAGTTGCCGCGTTTCAAAGGTATGCATCGGTTTCTCCCGACCTTACTGCGACGGGAGGGCGTGACCATTATCGAGATCTCCGTAAATGATCGGCCGCGCTTACATGGTGTCAGTAAGTACGGCATGTGGAATCGCGTGTTCACCGGCCTGGTCGATGCTTGGGGGGTGCGCTGGCTGAAAAGCCGGGCGCTCCGGTTCGATCAATAAGTCCGCGGATCTGGCCTCCGAGGTCTTCAAAGGAGGTCCGGCCAAGTCTACCTTTCACGCCGCGAACGACGGCGCCGTCCTGGAGGAGGCCGGTGCTCGATCCAAAGCTGCCTTCCACGCGGAGAACCGATGACCCCGCAGTTTGGAAAATTTTTCCTACCTGGCCCCACTGAGGTTCACCCCGAGGTTCTTGCCGCCATGTCAGGGTCGATGATCCCACACCGCGGCGCGGCAATGAGTGCGCTCCTGAGTGAGATGAAGGTGCCCCTGCAGAAACTGTTTCGCACTGCCCGGCCGGTCATGGTGGGGAGTTGCTCGGCCACGGGCTATATGGAGATGGCGGTCAGGTCCGGTGTCAGACACCGTGTGCTTTCACTCGTCGGCGGAGCTTTTGGCGCTCGGTTCGCGGCTCTGGCCGGTGCATGTGGCCGTGATGTGATCAAGCTGGAGGTGCCCTTGGGGGGCACGATCGAACCGGAGATGTTGGAGGATGCGCTGAAGCGCTCTGACGTTGATGCCGTAACCATGGTTCACTCCGAAACGTCTACGGGTGCGTTGGCGCCGCTCGAGCAACTTGCCGCCGTGGTTCATGAGCACGACGACGTGCTCCTGCTGGTCGACGCGGTGACGTCATTAGGTGGAATCCCCGTTGAGACCGACGATTGGAAGTTGGATTTGGTCCTAACAGGTTCGCAAAAAGCGCTCGCTCTTCCACCGGGATTGGCATTGGGTGTCGCGTCTGAGCGTATGATTGAACGGGCCAAGAAGGTTCCGGAACGTGGGGGATATCTGGATGTGGTGGCTCACCACACCGCGGCCAAAAAGCAGCAACCCACGAATACGCCGGCTATCTCGTTGTTGTTTGCCTTAAACGAGCAGCTCAAACGGATCGACGGGGCTGGTGGCGTTGCGGCGCGTTGGGACGTTCACAAGACCATGTTGCACAGAGTTGAAGAGTGGGTTGCTGATGCCGGCGGGAAACTTGGGTTTGCGTTTTTACCCGCCACAGACCGGCGCAGCTGGACTGTTTCGTGTCTCACTGTTCCCGACGGGCGCAACGGGCGGACGATTGCGCAGGCCATGGGTGACGAGGGCTGGGTCATTGGATCGGGGTACGGAGACTTGAAAGAATCAACGATTCGGTTGGGACACATGGGCGACCATACGGTGCAAGAGCTGGATAACCTCCTCGATACTTTGGGAGGCATGCTCTCGTGAAGTTCGTCGTGGTTGTTGCAGATAAAATTGATGAGACCGGCCTCGACGAATTGAGAGCCGCCAAGAATTTTGAAGTCGTGTCCACCGCGAAGGATCCTGATCGATTGCCGGCTGAACTCAAACGCGCGGACGCGTTGCTCGTGAGATCAGCGACAACGGTTACGGCGTCGATGATGAGCAAGGCGCCTCGACTCAAAGTCATTGGTCGTGCGGGCATCGGTGTTGACAACATCGATATCGACGCCGCAACCAGACGTGGAATAGCGGTGTTGAATGCGCCTGGTGCCAATACGGTGAGTGCGGCGGAACACACATTCGCGTTGCTGCTCTCGTTGGTCCGTCGTATTCCCGGGGCTGTGCAAAGTATGTCAGCGGGAGCGTGGAATCGCTCCGAGTTTGGTGGAACGGAGTTGCGTGGCAAAACGCTTGGTCTCGTTGGTCTGGGCCGAATCGGTGTGCATGTTGTTGGGATCGCGCGGGCGTTTGGTATGAAGGCCATTGGGCACGATCCGTATTTGGCCAAGAGCCGTGCAGCGGAATTGCGTGTTGGGTTGGTTTCGGTCGAGGAATTGTTTAGGGAAGCTGATGTCATCACATTTCACGCGCCCCTGACGGACGGCACACGTCATATCCTCAACGAGGAACGTCTGCGGTTGCTCAAACCGACGGCCGTTGTCATTAATACGGCTCGTGGCGCGCTCATAGATACGGATGCGTTGGCTGATGCGCTTAGCGAGGGAAGAATCGCCGGGGCCGCTCTTGATGTTTTTGACACGGAACCGCTGGACGAAAAGTCTCGCCTACGCAATACCGATCGGTTACTAGTCACACCTCACCTGGCGGCATCGACGCAGGAAGCGCAGGAGCGTGTTGCCTGCGAGATAGCCGTTGCAACGCGACACGCGTTAGAAACCGGCGAGGTTGGTGGCGCCGTCAACGTTCCCGGTGTTACCAATGAGATGCTGTCGCGTGCGCGTGCACCCATGGAATTAGCGCGAAGACTCGGGCGTCTCGCGGGTTACGCCGCTGGCCCCGCGGCACCCTCCGCGGTCGATGTATCGTTTGGTGGTGAACACGATGAAGTCGCGCGCCCGGTAATGTTAGCAGCTGTGGAAGGCGTCCTGCAATCCATGGCCATCACACCGGTCAGTTTGATCAACGCGACCGTTGTTGCCGAGGAACGGAACATTGCGCTTTCGCGTCGAATCAATCGATCGGTTTCCGGTTTTGAAGTGTCAATCGAAGTAAAACTGCAAGTGGATGGACGATCCATACGCGTGGTTGGTGTGCCGGTGCAGGGTACATCGGGTCGTATCGTTCGTGTCGATGAGTTTGTCGTAGATATCCCCGCGGAGGGTTGTATCGTTGTCTTACGAAATCGCGATGTACCGGGTGTGGTTGGCCGGGTAGGAACCCTCTTGGGCGAATCAGGCGTGAACATAGGTTTTTATCACCAGTCGCGATCCAATGCGTCGGGGCAAGCCATGGCGGCCATAGCCGTGGATCAAAAACCTTCGCGCGATGTGCTTGATCGACTGCAACAGCTTGAGGACATAGAGGGTGTGTGGTGTGCGATGCTCGATGAATCTACACGGAGCTGATACGTACCAACTAAGTGCCGCTCTTGACTAGCGTGAATGATGCGACGTTAGCCGTAAGTTCCTTCGACGCCTCGGCAAGTTGTGTGGCCGAACGGGCAATCTCTTCACTTGTCGCCGTCTGTTCTTCGGCAGTCGACGCGATTTGTGACACCGCAGCAACCAGCGACTCCGTACCGGCGGCCAAACTTTGCAACCGTTCCGTGATCTCCGCGACGAGTTCACGCGCTTCGTCGGCTGACCTTGAGATCACGTCCGTCCAGGTACCGTTGTCGGCCGTGGCCGTTGCAACCTCTTCGAGTCCGCGCGCTGCGGATTCCGCAACCTGCTGGATGGCTGAACTGCCTTCGGCAATGCGTTTGAGACGAAGCCGTGTCGTGTCGATTGTTTGTAAAACACGACTTACTGTTTGCGACGCCGCTTCAGCAGCACGTCCGGCCTGACTGGCGAGGTTTCGCACCTCGTCGGCCACGACGCCGAATCCTCTGCCCTCCCCGGCGTCAGCTCTCGATGCTTCGATGGCCGCGTTGAGGGAGAGCATCTTCGTGTCCGCGGCGATTCGTCGCGCTTGAGTCACAAATTCTTGTATCTCGACCGACATCTGCGCGAGTGATTGAGCTTCGATTGCCCCCTGGTCGATATCCTCGGCGAGGCGGGTCAGTTCATCACGGCTTTGCAACAACCGTTGCCGATGTTCGTCAGCCGATGTTTTGAGTGCACTATTGCGGTCGACGGATCGTGTTGTGCCCTCGGCGAGTTTGGAGGCAATAGTAAGAATCTGTTCGGCGTCCATAGACGTCCGCCGAATGAGTTCGGCCTGAGTGGTTGTTTCGACGATGAGGTCCTGGCAGGTTTTTGCCATGAGGTGTGCGGAGGCGGCTAACTGTTCGGTGCTAGCCGAAATTGCGGTGGCCCTAAGGTTAGACTCATCGGCGGAGCCACGAATGGCGCCAACCAAACCGCGGAGGGCGGTGACCATTCCCTCGATGGCGTGGAGCAATTCGCCGACTTCGTCGGCGCCGGAGTGCTCCGATAGGTGTACGGTCAGATCGCCACGCGCCACGCGGGTTGCCACCACGCCGGCTGCCACCACTGGCCGAGTCACACGCCGATCCAACCAGCGTGTCATTGTGAGTAACACGACGAGTGCAAATACGAGCGTGATTCCACTCGTCGCGAACAGCGAGCGACGAACCGCCCCCGCCGCACCGGTGGCCAGCTCAAGGGCGTCGGTCCCGACGATCCACCAGCGACCAGCGTCGGTGGGCGCCGTGGCCACAAGTACCGCTCCGCTGTCCGCTGTCTGGAGGGAAATGACGCGAGCAACGTCAGCGAGAGGAATGGACTCCGCGTGGGGCAGTGGTTGCCGGGCGCGGTTGGGGTCGTTCGAAACAACGATTGTACTTGTTGCGTCCACCACATCAATACCGATGTTTCCTTCTTGTCCTTCCGCCAAAAGCGCCGACAGGTTGGCCAGATCCAGCACACCCTTCAGAACGCCCACCGCGCGTTGGTTCTCGATGTCGTAAATCTGGACGGCATGCTCGATGGCGAACGCACCGGACGATTCGTCTACTAGGGGCTGGCTCTGGTACTCGCCGTTGGTGAATGCCTCCTGCCACCACTCCTCGTCAGATTGCACCATGTCTGTCGTCACGTTCGTCGCGGCGACGTTCAGTCCGTGTGCCTCGGTGAAAAAAACCTCCGCAAAGGCCGTCAGGGCCTGCAATGCGACGAGTGTCTCGCGGGCGGGCGCGTTTGGATCGAGTTCGCGTGTATTGGTGAATTGCAGTTCGAGGTCCGCAGTGGCGATTTGGTCCAATTCTTGGCTTTCGACCCTCACGGATGCATCGCGTGCCGCATCGACGATCGACGGTGTTTGGGCCAAAAGGCGAAGATCGTCGCGGCGTTCGCGGAGGTATTGCGTAACCGTGACGGAAGCTGCTCTTACCCTCCCGGCTAGGTGGTCTCGAGCTGTGCGCTCGATTTCGGCCGTCGTGGTGCGTCCGGCAAGCACGGTCATCGCGGTTACCACGGCGATGGTGGTCGGCGCGCCGATCCAGAGCACGATTCGGCGAAGTTTGGAAGT
This sequence comes from Gemmatimonadota bacterium, assembly GCA_036679545.1. GTDB lineage: Bacteria > Gemmatimonadota > Gemmatimonadetes > Gemmatimonadales > GWC2-71-9 > JAZDDC01. The sequence continues at coordinate 5,754 of JAZDDD010000798.1, forward strand.
CGCCTGAGTCATAGGTGTCAAACTAAGCTAGAAACGGTCCCCCGCCCCGGCAAGACAGGTTAGGACCCAGTGGGGGAGATCGGTATCAATCGTCGGCGCAGCGGTTGTGTCAAAATCCTACCCGGCTCTCCGGGGCGGGTTAAATTGATGTCATCATGACGAACACGACCCCAGAGACCGTAGAGTACGATCCCAAAGTCGTCGAGGCCAAGTGGCGCGAGAGGTGGGATCTGAGACAGACCGATAAACAAGATATCGCCCATGCGGCGAAGCCTTATTTCAACCTCATGATGTTCCCCTACCCATCCGCTGAAGGTCTTCATGTGGGAAACGTGTTTGCGTTTGTGGGAGCCGATATTCACGGCCGTGTTCGGCGCCTACAGGGTTGGGATGTATTCGAACCATTCGGCTTCGATGCGTTTGGCATTCATTCAGAAAACTTCGCTCTCAAGGTTAATACACATCCGGGTCGTCTGATTCCCCGGAACATTGAGAGATTCCGCGAACAGTTGCGCGATGTTGGACTGATGATCGATTGGGATCATGAGCTGTCGACAACGGATCCGGCGTACTACCGATGGACGCAGTGGATTTTCCTTCAGTTGTTCAATGCTGGGATCGCCGTGAAGAAACGTGCGCCGGTGAACTGGTGTCCCGAGTGCAAGACCGTTCTTGCAAACGAACAGGTCATTGATGGTTTCTGTGAGCGACACTCGGAGACGAAAGTACATCAGCGGTTCTTGGAACAATGGTTTTTCAAGATCACTGACTATGCAGAACGGTTGCTCAATAACATCCAGCATCTGGATTGGTCGGACTCAACGCGATTGATGCAGCGAAACTGGATTGGGAAATCTGTCGGTGCTGAATTGCAGTTCAAAACGCCGGATGGCAAATCCATCAAGGTGTACACAACGCGGCCGGATACGGTGTTTGGCGCAACGTATGTCGTAATGGCGCCGGAACATCCGATGGCCGATGGACTCGCCACTGCGGAGTGTGTGGCTGATGTTCAGGCCTACCGGCGCGCGGCGTCCGCCAAAGATCTCGTGACTCGGAAGGTAGGGGACCGCGAAAAGACCGGTGTTTTTACGGGATCGTACGCGCGCAACCCGGCCACGGGCGAATCGGTTCCTATCTGGCTCGCGGACTATGTGCTCATGGAGTACGGCACCGGTGCCATCATGGCGGTGCCTGCGCACGATGAAAGAGATTTTGAGTTTGCGGAAACGTTTCGGCTGCCCATCGTTCGTGTTGTCAGCGATCCGGATCGTGAAGACGCGTTGCCATTCCCCGGTAAGAATGGTGTGTTGGTGAACAGCGGGCAGTTCGATGGCATGACATACGAAGAGTCATTTCCTGCTGTGACGAATTGGTTACAAGCAAAAGGATTCGCGGAACAACAGACGCGGTACCGCCTTCACGATTGGTGTATTTCCAGACAGCGGTACTGGGGCCCGCCCATTCCGATTATCTATTGTGACACATGTGGTTCGGTTGGAGTGCCGGAACAAGATCTACCGGTGTTGTTGCCGGACATTGAGGATTTTCGGCCCGATGATAGCGGTGTATCGCCATTGGCGCGTCACGAACAATGGTATCGAGTGCCCTGCCCAAAATGCGGTGCCGACGCCCGTCGAGAGACCGATGTGTCGGACACTTTTTTGGACTCTGCCTGGTATTTCCTGAGATATCCATCAACCGAGTTCGATGATAGGCCTTTCGACAAAGACGTTACGAAACGCTGGCTCCCGGTGGCGCAGTACATTGGAGGCAACGAGCACGCCGTCCTGCATTTGTTGTATTCGCGTTTTGTCATGATGGCACTCAATGACTTGGGCTGGATTGATTTCGAAGAACCCTACCTGAAATTCCGAGCACATGGCACGATCGTGCGTGACGGGGCAAAAATGTCCAAGTCGCGCGGCAACGTTGTCAATCCGGACGAGTATATCATCAGGTGGGGCGCGGACACGTTTCGCATGTATCTCATGTTTTT
>JAZDDD010000799.1:0-14983 GCA_036679545.1 Gemmatimonadota bacterium
ATACCGAACGCAATCGCCGGTGCCTTGCGCCAAACAGTAACACCCAGCGTGACAATCGCGGTGGTAGTCAGGAGACCGGTGGTGGCGAGTGTGGACCACTCAGTTCTGCGGGGAATGACCTGGGGATTGTAATCTGCGGCAAGATCAAGCGGAAAAACCAACAACCGAACAACCTCGAGCTGCGCCGGGAACATCGTCGCAAGACGTTCGCCCGTACTCAGCCCTCTAATCGTAGCAGCTTCGGCAAGCGATACGAACTGCCCCGCGATGGCAGTCCATAGATAAAGCCAACCAAATGTGACCGCGAGAATACTAGCATAAAGCATAGCTGAACGACGGGGATCCCCGTTTGAATCCAGTAGCTCGTCCAAGAACACGACCGCAACAACGATCACGGCGTGTTCCTTCACAAACAGAGATGCAAGTAGCGACACAAGTACAACTGACAGCCAACCGGCACGTGCGCGGGGGGTCACCGCCGCGCGATAGCGTCTTGCCGCGAGCATGCACGCGAATACACCCAACGCCACCAAAACCTCGGCGCGGCCCACAACATTGGCCACGGCCTCCACGTGTACGGGATGCACCGCGAAGGTTAAACCTGCCACCGTGGCGCCAGCCAGAGGCAACCAGGCCAGCGCGACACTAACGAAGAGAGCCGTCGCGCCCGCGTGTATGAGCAGGTTGACGAAATGAAACCACGCAGGTGTGCCGTTGGACAACGTCCAGTCCACCGCGTAGGAAAGCATGACTAACGGCCGGTGCTGTCCGGATATTGTCACCTCCCCGGGCCAATAGGGGGAAAAGAAGGCGCTTGTGGCGCCCGATATGGAGTGCGCAGCGACATTGGACGCAATGATAGGAACATCATCACCGGCCCAGTCATGGCCCAGAACACCCACGTACACGATTCCCGCCACGACCGCGCAAAGGAGTTGCGCGCGCAAACGTGTCAGCGCGGGCATGTGAAGTGATAAAGTGAGGGGCCGTCTGTCAACGAGAAGACGGTCGAAACTGACTGACCCATTGCGCGAATCAGTTCGTCATCAACTGCCCCAGGCACAGGCAAATTTGTGCGAGCGACGTGCGTGACACCGGCATTGCAATACGTTCGCGAGAAGTCACTGCGTGCCGGTATTACCAGACGTCCCGTATAGAGGTGAACCATGGCCTCCGCGTCTGATGCTATGACGGCATCTTCTGGAAGCTCTGCATTGATACTCAAAAAGAGGCGGCGGAGAAAATCGTTTTGATCGACAAGGCTTGCGGCGTATTGCCGACTCGCAACTGACATGACGGTTTGCGGAACGTACACCACGCTCAATACGACAAAGGCAAGAAACACCGGTATACGCGTTTGTCGCGCATATCCCCAAGAACGCAAAGCACCTATCGCCAACAGCACAACAAACCACGGAAAGAGGATCCACTCATTGCGTGGCGCGACGGCCGGGTGCAACCAAGCGCCCATGATACACGCAGAAACGACAATGACGAGCGCAGGTGCGGTACGGAACACCGACAACAATCCCACCCCAAAGAACCCGGCCGCTATCGGACCGGTTACAAACATCATCCAGCGTGGGAGGGACGGCAAAAGCAGGTTCACAAGAGGGCCAAGACCCTGCCACGATACGAGCCCGTCAACCTCGCCGGCTTGTCGCACGGCCTCAACGGCCACCGCCGCCAACCCAGTGGGATCCGCCACGCGTATGGTCCATGCTAGCCAAGGCATAACCGTGATTGTGGCGACAACCGCGGCGATGACGGCGAGCCCAATGCGTTTTTGCACAGCGAACGCGGCGACGACTCCAACGACCACAAACACACCGAGGTTTCCGGTTAGCATCGACGCCCCGGCCAACAACCCTGACGCTGCAGCGGTCCACCGACTCAACTCTTGTCGATCAGCCAACAAGACGGCTCCGGCCGCCAGTACGAGAAAAAACGGCTCGGCAAAGGCGCTGACCGAAAGCGACAAGATCGAGGCGCTGGAAAAACCAAGGACCACGGTCGCCAGAGCGGAAAGCGGAGAAAAATCCAACCGGCGCACTTGAAGCGAAACGATCCAGGCCGCGGACCCGAGAAATGCGGAGTCCAAAATTTGAATCAACACCAGATTGTCGGGAAAGGTTGGCCACACCTTCCCAACTAAACTGATCACAAACGGATAGAGGGGGTGTATCCAGCGCGCCGGCACCGCATCAGGGAAATGAATGAGCAGTAAACCGTCCCCGCGGGCCAACGCTTTGGCGAGAACGAGATTTAGACCGTCGCCCATGAAACGCCCTACAAAAGCATCCCCCACCTGCGCCCACAGCGCGAGTACGAACACGACCAACCCGGCCAGTTGCGGACCATAGTCAACCAGACGCACATGTGGTGGGTTCATTGCGCTCGCCATCGGTTTAGCCACAACCGAGCGAGTCGGCATCTTGCTTTAGGGCTGCAAGATTCGGAAACCCGTCATCCAAATCGCTCAGCCGTCGCGTGGCCGCTAACGCTGAAGGACAGTGCGACGCCTGCAACGCGGATCGGGCGACGCGGTACCAGTACACCGGCTCGTCGGGATCCAACCACGCGGCTTGTCGGTGATAAGTCATGGCGTCCAGATGACGCCCTTCAGCGGTAGCGATCCAACCAAAAGCCTCTTTGACCCGCGGATGGAACGGATCGGTGCGAGCCGCAACCGCCGCGTATGCTTTTGCGCTGTCGAGATTGCCATTTCGTACAAAATTGGTCACGGCATTTGCGGCGTCGTTCACACGTGTCGTATCCAGGCTAAACGCAACCGAAAACGCCTGTGCTGCCTCTTCCCACCGATCCTCTTCCTGCATGCGCCGGCCAAAGTCGTGCCATACATTGGGAAACAATGGAAACGCGACAATGGCCTCTCGCAGCAATCGCTCGCCCAGCGCGCGATCATCGATAGTGTATGCCATCATTCCGCTCACCCAGAGAGAGCGGAACGAGCCCGGTGCATCCAACGCCAATCGCGGAAAAAAGTTCGCGTCGTTCTTAAAGACTGGAATGCGGTAGGCGGTACGGACAACTCCAAGCGACACGATGGTGGACACGACAATGCACGCTGACGTCACGTGCTTCCTTGACACTTTAGTCGCCAGATACCCCACGACAAAAATCAAACCGATCGACGGTAAATAGAGTGTACGTTCTGCGAGAAGCACGCCGGTTGGAACGATAATGTTCGATACGATCGACAACGAGCCGGCGATCCACACCAGGCCAAACGCGACGAGGGGCGCTCGTTTCGCCGTCATCACAACGAGCACCAACATCACCGCAAGCAACACGAACCCGGCCACAGCGGACACCGTGAGACCAGCATCGACACTGACGAAGTTGGGCGAATAATCGGCCGATAGGTGCAGGGGGAAGACCAAAAGACGTAAATACTGGAGCGCAATGGGCGCCATAATAATGACACGTCCGATAATCCCAGTTGCTTCCAAACCGGGAGCGGGATCATCCCCAATCAACCCGCCAAGCAACTCGGACCTCAGCCAAACCCATTCCAGCGTGAGTACGAGTGTTGCCACCCAAAGTATCCAGTGCGATCGGAACCAGGAATCGAACGAACGATTCTTGGATTTGGCTTCCATCCAATCCACGAGCACAAGAAGTCCTGGAATGACGACGGCATTTTCTTTGGATCCCAAACCCAACACCAACATCATCATCGTACCGCCGGTGGCGATATATCGGCGCCATGACCTGTCGTCGTAACTCGCGAGAATCCCATCCCATCGGTATAGAAGAGCGGTAACGGCCGCGAACAATCCCACCAACACTTCGGCTCGCCCGACGACCGACGCCACAGCCTCGACGTGCACCGGATGGACAACGAAGATAGCCGTTCCAATCACGGCACCAAAAACACCTACGGACCACCACGGAGAAGAGATTATCTCAAAGAAGTTGGACAACGAATGCAGGGTGGTCTGCTCCACTACCACCTGGACGTCATCGAATACGAAACCGTTGGCGACCGATGGCAAGAACGTGGCGATCGCGATCAAGCCCATCGTCCACGCCACCAACCCGGTGGAGACCTCACGATTCGATGACCCGACAATCACTCGTCGAGGATCCCGCGCAAGTCGGTGACACGTGTCAAAATCGGTAGTCCATCAGGTTCCAGTACAGGTGGCGCGTAACGCCAAATCTCCCAGCCCGGGTAGTTCGCAAGCAACCGTTCATTTTCTTCAAACAGGTCTCTGGCGAAGACGATTCCATCGTTGAGGTCGACCGAGTTGTACCAAGCAAATTGCCCGTACAACGTGAACCCATCGAAGTCGCGAGCAAGCTCAATCGCGCAACGCTCGGGTAGATCCTCGAACCGGCGGAGTCGAGTAGAAGGGTCCGGCGCAGCTGTAGCACGCGGTACGGGTTCGGTAGTCCGCGCAAGCATCTGGTCGAGAGAATCCGTCAACACGGCGGAAGAAAAGCCCAGTCGTCTCGTGCCACGCAATAGTGTATCCAGATCACACGTGTCGAGTCTTCCGACCGCACGCTCAACGAGGCTGGCCGGAGCACCCGCCGCCCATAACCCCACCACCGTCCGGCTGAGCCAACTCCCAGGGATCAAAACAATTGCGCGCTCAACGCCTTGCGCAGCAAGCAGTCGTTCCGGGTGCAGCTTGGCAGTCTGTAGTTGCTGTTGATACGCTCGCGAGCGCGCCGGCAACAGACCGACGAACCCCCACAACAGTACGGCCACGCCGCACCATCGCAATGCCAACTCCGGCCGGAACCATGTCACGTTCCATTTGCGCGCGGTGTGGCGGCCCCATATCCACGCACGGGCGGTTGCGATGGCAAGGAACGGCGTAACGCCATAATAAAAACGCGGACCTATGTAATAGCCCGAATGCCAATAGAAGAAATAGCATAACGGCAACGAAAGGATGCCGACAGCAACGACGAGTTCGCTTTTCCTCTTTTGCTTTCCAAAGAAGGCCCACACGCCGATAGGAAGGCCGGCAGGAATGGGCCACTCAAAGAGATAGATGTGCACGCGTCGCAATGCGTAGAACAAGTTTCGCAATGCGTCAAGCGGTGTGAAGGTCCAGCCGTACGGGTCGGTATGAAACCCCAGGCCGTGCGCAACACCGTAGAGCGCCGTGTATCCAAACATCGTAGGATGTCCAAAGGACTTCCAGTTGACAAACGCAAGGACCGCAACGAACGGCGCCCCACCCAATAAGATCCACGGTGCCATGCGCCACTGGCGAGAGTGCAGCAGCCAAAAAAGAACGGGCAGACTCGCCGCCACCGTATCCAGCGGACGGATTGTACCGAGAATACCGAGTGCAACACCACACAACACCGCCCGCGACACCGCAACTCGTCGCAATCCCAACACAGCAACCCATGCCAACAACGCAAACGCAGCCGCGCTCACATGACTTTGATAAGTTCCGGACATGAAGATTACCCATCCGGATGTGGCCCAAAGGAACGATGCCGTAACCGCCGTCCTGGGCCCGTAGAGTTGTCGAGTGAGCTGGAAAACCAAAAAGACGCTAGCACCGGCAAGCAGGGGGTTCACAACCCATCCGAGTCCAACAAGGAGCCCCATCGCTAAGAGTGCGGGGTGACCCGGTGGATATTGTGACACCCATCCCTGTTGGGTGATGAAGGAATTCAGGAACAAAAAGAACTCTGGAAACTCAGGTATCGGAGCAGCCATTCGGCCTGCCGCGTACACACGCGCCTGGAACAGCTGCGCGATCTCATCGACCAGATGGGGATTGCTCGAGAAGATCACCACCATAGCGAAAGTGGCGGCTACAAAAAGGGAGACAGCAAGACCGGAGATCACGACCACGACCGAAATACGTATGCGCGGCCAACCGTTTCGTTTGAGTGCGGTCGTCAAACGTCCGGCAACGGCACCGACCACAGCGATGGACAACATGCCAACAAGCCACGCTTGCACATGAGGCCACCAGACTGGTCCAGAATCCAGACCCGAGCGGGGAGTAAGAGGCAGGAAAGGAATCAAGAGGAGTGCGGTTCCAATTGACACCCAAAGAAAGCGATTTAACCCTACGGCCACAAAATCCGTGGACGCGAAAAAACGTTAAACCGAGCGATGTGCCAGAAAGCAGCGACACCATCCTTCCAGTTTATTTTTTTGCCCTCCGCATAGGTACGCCCACTATACGTAATGGGCACCTCCCAGATGCGGGCACCCGACTGCGATAATCGAGCCGTGAGTTCTACTTCAATCCCAAATCGGTTTGAGGTCAGCGGCAACGCCTTCATCAAATCCGAGCGGGCCATCTTGTAACACGTTTCCATATCCGTGAGATTAAGATCTGTGAACATGTTGGAGATGAGTGTCAGCGTCTTGTTCCCAATCATGTGCCAGAAGTACAAAACACGTCGCGGACCCGCTTGAAATCGCGAGCCGTAGACCACGTCAGCTTTGCCAAGCCTTATGGGTTCGAGAAGAATTGGAAATTCCTTGGGGTCGTACTCGAGGTCAGCATCCTGAATGACGGTAATGTGCCCTGATACTTCTTTTATGCCACGACGGATTGCGGCGCCTTTACCCAAGTTCTTTGGTTGGTGAACCAATTTGTCGATGACACCTTCTGCTTTCAGACGATCCAGCACCTCCGCCGTGCCATCGACCGATCCGTCATTAACGACAACGAGTTCGATGTTGAGTGGTACGGCAACGACCGAACGGATTGCCTCTTCAATTCGCGTTTCTTCATTGTACGCCGGCATCACCGCAGAGACGAGGAGGTCATTCCAATTGAACGGCAACTCGCTCATTGAGCGGGTTCCGTTTGGTACCGGGCCAGCTTGCGATATAACGTGGAAGGATCGATGCCGAGCACTTCAGCCGCACGCGTTTTGTTTCCGCCTTCTGCGTGCAACACCCACGTGATGTAAGCTCGTTCGATGAGATCCAGCGTCGGGTTTTCGACCGAGCGTTCATCCACCAAAGGCTTGGCCTTGCGTGCGGTAATGCGTTCAGGCAGTTGATCAACTTGAACCTCGCGACTGCGCGTGAGTATCGCCGCGTGTTCCAGGGCATTCTCAAGTTCGCGCACATTGCCTGGCCAATCATATACAAGCACGGCATCCAACGCGTCTTGCGAGAGCGTCTTTGGTTCCTCGTTGCGCTCCTTGGCAATGCGAGCCAAGAAGTTGTCCACGAGTATTGGAATGTCTTCGGCTCGTTCGCGCAACGGCGGGAGTCGGAGCGAGATTACATTGAGCCGATAGTATAAGTCGGAACGGAAGTTCCCTCTGCGAATCTCTTCTTCTAGATCTCGATTCGTTGCCGCAAGTATTCTAACGTCGACGGGAATCGGGCGTGTGCCACCCACTGGAAGAACCTCTCGCTCTTGTAGCACTCGAAGTAACTTGACCTGTGTTGCCGGCGTTGTTTCCCCTATTTCATCCAGAAAAAAACTGCCACCACGGGCGGCGGCAAAAAGACCTTCCTTGTCCTTGATAGCGCCTGTGAACGAACCCTTCATATGCCCGAACAACTCCGACTCCAACAGGCTCTCCGGCAAGGCCCCACAGTTAATGGAGAAGCTGGGCCCGTCACTGCGAGCCGAGAGTCGGTGGATATACCGGGCAATCACTTCTTTACCCGTTCCACTCTCCCCCTGTATGAGCACGGTCGATTCAGTCGGGGCGACCTGCTCCGCAAGCCGCAAAACATCCACAAACGCACGCGCCTGACCGATTGGCTTGACGGCGCTCGAACGGTCTCTCCGTCTTATTTCCTGTTTGAGGTGTTTGTTTTCGGAACGTAGCTGACGTGTTTCCGCTGCGCGACGACAGATGGTCAACAGGTCATCGTTTGAAAATGGTTTTTGCACGTAGTGAAAAGCTCCCTGGTTGACGGCCTGGATGGCAGTCTGAAGGGACGCTTGCGCGGTCATCAAGATGACCGGTGTTGCCGGATCAGCTTCGGTGGCGGCCTTCAGGATATCGATGCCCGTCACACTCGGCATGCGAACATCCGTCAAAACAATATCGGGCGAACTTTCATCCAACGCGGCAAGACCGGCTTTTCCGCCTTGCGCCACATTTACATCAAAACCTGAATTCTTGAGCAAAATGCGCAACGTCTGCAGGATGCCCGATTCGTCGTCCACCACCAGGATCGAAGGTTTCTCCGTCACGCCGCCGCCTCGTTCGAGTTCCGCGTAGGTAGATACACACTGAACATGGTACCCACGTCGGGATCAGAATCAACAAAAACCAAACCATGGTGAGCCTCGACCGCGCGTTGCACGATGGCAAGGCCGAGTCCGGTGCCACCTTCGCGACCAGTGACAAAGGGATCGAACAAATTTCGCAAAAGATTCTCAGGGATTCCGGGTCCGTTGTCTTCGACACGTATCATGGCAGACTTGTCGGACGCGACACCAGTAGGTAGATCGTTCACGTCTACCTGCCGTGTGGTAACTTTTACACGTGCGTTGACACCCGCAGCCTGCAACGCATTTAGTACCAAGTTGACCACGACACGATGGAGAAGATCTTCATCACCCTCAACTCGTGTTGAGCTTCCGTCGATTTCAATTGCGGCGTCACTAGGGCAATCCGGGTGTTCGCGCACCAAGGCCACTGCAGTCCGCGCTACATCTTGAATATCAATGGTATGAGATTCGACCATGCGGACACGAGTAAAATCCAAAAACTCCGATAAAAGCCTGCTCAACCGATCGCTTTCGCGTACAACTAGCTGACTCAGGGACCGGTCGTCGTCGTCAGCTCTCTCCGACTTGCCTAGCTGCTCAACCGATGAACGAATCGACGCCAACGGATTTTTTATCTCGTGCGCAAGAGAGGCCGATAAAGCAGCGACCGCCTCGAGCCGTTCCGTTCGCACGTTGAGTTCATTGAGCCGTTTTTGATCGGAAATGTCCGTGAAGATCGCGGTCACGGACAACGAACCGACCCCCTCCATGACATGTGGTGTGGTGGTTAGACCGATCGGGAATTTGCGGTTGCCAAGTCTAATCGTACCCTCGGCACGGACCTGTCGGCGACCATCCCGTTGGGTCCCCACGATAGCCATCCACAATTCTTCAGACCGCGAGCGTAAGAAATCGAGAAACGGTTGACCTTCAAACCGGCGGTTCGAGAACGCGAGCAGATTCTCCGCGGCCTCGTTCGCAAAGACGAGGGTACTGTCTCCGTCCACGGTCACGATACCACCGCTAATCTCTCGAAGGATATCCGCAGCCTCGAGCCGAAGACGTTGTACCTCCTGCTCGAGTTGTTGACGTTGTTCGCCGACGACACGGACACGACTGGCCAACCATCCGGTTGCGAACGCGACCGAGAAGAACACACCGATTTGCAACGTGACCGCGAGCCATGGAATCGGCTGGTCGATTGTGCCGATCAGGAAATACATACTCGCGGCGACGAAGGTCACGATGAGTGTGCCTCTGAACGGCATCGTCAACGCCGCTACCGCGATGACCAGGATGTACAGCGACGTAAAGTCGCTCGACACGCCACCCGTCACCCACAAGACAGTCGTCACCAGCCCCAAATCGAAAATCGCTTGCCCATAGAGGAACGTCGGGCTGAGCGGCACCTTCCGGACATGACTGAGGAAAACGGAGATACCCGTGACAAAGAGGGAAAGCAACGCCGCAACTGACAGGGTGACGATGACGCCAGGGGCTACAGTACTAAAGGAAAAAGCGGCCGCCAGAAACACCACGGTGGCCACCGAAATGCGGCTGACATAAACCCAACTCAACAGCGACGTGGGGCCCGGGAGGCCCCCGCTTAACCTGCTCTCTCGCTTGGGATTGGGTAAATCGTCACCGGATGCTGACATCGGTCCAGTATCGAACAAGTCTTGGCAGAATGCAATACCGATTGATGCGTGGACGCACCAGTCATCGGTGTGTTATGCGAGGCAACCGTTTCACGAACCTAAGGTGGTCGGGGTTTGTTGGCCACAAAGGGCACAGAGTAATATGGAGGGCACAGAGGCATACGGTTCATGCTATGAGCTCGGCATCCTCCACAAAGATCGGTCAGGAATATGTTTGGCGTGCGTCAGAGTCCCTGCCCACGCAACCCGCGTCAGGGATCCAACCACTCATGCAAAAAAGGGCGGACAACGATGTCGTCCGCCCTGCACACTCCGTCTGAACCGTTACCCTACGGCGTTGATCATGTTGAAGATCGGCAGGTACATGGCGACGATCATGCCACCGACGATCACGCCGAGAATCACGATCATGATCGGTTCGAGCAACGAGAGCAAAGCACTTACGGCTGCATCTACTTCGTCGTCATAGAAGTCGGCAATCTTGGTAAGCATTTGGTCGAGACCACCTGTCGCCTCACCCACAGCGATCATCGACGTCACCATGGGTGGAAACACACCGGATTTTTGCAGCGGGTCCGCTATCGTTTCACCACCGGCTATGGAACCACGCGATTCCATGACCGCGTCGTGAATAACACGGTTTCCGGCCGTCCGTGCGGTTATCTCCAAACCATCGAGGATTGAGACACCCGAGGAGACGAGTGTACCCAAAGTGCGCGTGAACCGGGACACGGCAGATTTACGCAACAGATCGCCGAGGATGGGAGACGCTAACAACATCCTGTCGATGACAAGTTTACCGCCTTGAGTGCTATAGTACTTTCGAATCGAGAAAAAGAACACCACGCCGCTCGCGATGATCAGCCACCAATAATTCTGGAGCAACTCACTCATCCCGATGACGATACGGGTGGCAAGTGGCAATTCCATCTGCACCGACGAAAACATTTGTTGGAAAGTCGGGATAACAAAGACAAGCAAGATCACGATAGCAATGATGGCAACTGAGAAGATGACGGCGGGATAGATCATCGCACCCTTCACCTTCCGTACGATCGCGTCATTTTTCTCGAGGAAGACTGATAACCGCAAGAGAATCGTGTCGAGGATACCACCTGCTTCACCTGCTGCAACCATGTTCACATAGAGGTCGCTGAAGGCGTTTTTGTGTTTGTCCAACGCGTCCGCAAGTGTATTGCCGCTTTCGACATCATAAACGACCTGCTTAGTAACCTCCGCAAGTGTTTTGTTGTCCGTCTGTTGGGCAAGAATGTCTAACGCTTGGACCAACGGCAGACCCGCGTTGATCATGGTAGCGAATTGACGGGTAAAGATGACCACGTCCCGCGTCGGAACACGGCCGCTCGACTTTTTCTTCTTGGCCTCACGTACACGAACCACGCGCATACGTTTTTTTCTAAGATGGGCCGCTACATCTTCTTTTGTAGCGAGTTCGACACTGCCGGTGGTTTCCTCACCGGCGGCGGTGCGAGCCGTATATTCGAAAACGGGCATCTAACGCTCCATCATCGTTTAGCGCCGGCCGACAGCCGGGCGGGATCCCGCTGCCGCCTTGCCGTGCGGATCGGGCTCCCCAACCATTCTGAGGAACTCGTTATCGTCGGCCGTGACACGCAGACATTCCTCCAATGAAACTTCTCGCTGCATGTACAGCGTGTAAAGCGAGTCTGCCAGGGTCTGCATACCGTGCTTCTTACCCGCCTGCATCGCGCTGAGAATTTGGTGAACTTTGTCATCGCGAATCAGGGCCCTGACGGCCGGTGTTGCAATCATTATCTCGCAGGCCATCACACGGCCCTTGCCAGACGATTTTTGCAACAATGTTTGTGTAACCACTCCCTCGAGTACAAACGCCAACTGCGCGCGAACCTGCGACTGTGCGTGCGACGGGAACACATCAATAATTCGATTAACCGACTCAGCCGCCGAATTTGTGTGGAGTGTTGCGAACGCGAGGTGACCGGTTTCCGCAATGGTCAGTGCGGCCTGGATCGTCTCAAGATCTCGCATCTCGCCGATGAGTACCACATCCGGGTCTTGCCGCAATGCGTACTTCAATGCCGCCGAAAAGGACTGTGTGTCCGTTCCCACTTCGCGCTGGTTCACGATACAATTTTGATGGCGATGCACAAATTCGATCGGATCTTCAATCGTGATAATGTGCGCTTTGCGAGTTCGATTGATCATATCGATCATCGCCGCGAGCGTGGTCGACTTACCAGACCCGGTTGGCCCCGTCACCAAGACGAGTCCCCGCGGTCTCTCCGCCAACTCCCGCAACGTCGCCGGCAGGCCAAGTTCCTCGAAGGTCTTGATGGCAATTGGGATTTGCCGAATCACCATCGAAACACAACCCCGTTGTTTGAAACAGTTACCACGGAACCGGGCGAGATCTTGGATGCCAAACGAAAAATCGAGTTCATCATCCGTCTCAAAACGTTTTTTCTGATTCTCCGTCAAGACAGAGTACGCCAGTTGAAGCGTGTCCTTCGGAGAGAGGCTACCGTCATACCGGGCATCGGTCATCTCGCCGTCAATACGGACTTTTGGCCGCTCACCCGCCGTTATATGTAAATCGGACGCATCTCGCTCGATCATTTCTTCGAGCAGCACACGGAGGTTGAGACGTTCACCTAGTTCAGTCATTGATTACGCCGCGGTCTCCTTGAGTACTTCCTCGAGGGTCGTGACGCCTTTCCTAATCTTCATGATTCCGTCCATGCGGAGTGTCAGCATACCCTGCTGCACCGCCTGCGCCTTGAGATCCTCCGCGGAATTTCCTTTGAGAATCATACGGCGAAGCTCGGGGGTCATTGTCATCACCTCGTACAATCCCTGCCTGCCGCGGTATCCGGAATCGCCACAGGCGTCACACCCTGCACCTTTGTAAAACTTGAGTGCCGCCAGTTGATCCGGCGGAAGCCCTAAACTTTGTAACTCTTCATCGCTGTACTGGTGTTCTACCTTGCAGTCCTTGCAGATCCGTCGCACCAATCGCTGGGCCACGATGAGGTTGACCGCGCTGCAGACGTTGAAGCCCTCGATACCCATGTCAATCATACGTGTGACGGTGGAAGCGGCGTCGTTTGTGTGCAGCGTCGATAATACAAGGTGACCCGTTAGGGCGGCTTTGATTGCGATACTGCCCGTCTCTAGATCCCGTATCTCGCCAACCATGATGATATTCGGGTCCTGTCTGAGAAACGCCCTGAGCGCCGCGGCGAACGACATGCCAATGTCTGCCCGCACCTGGACTTGGTTGATCCCGTGTAGGTTGTATTCAACGGGATCTTCCGCCGTCATTATGTTCACTTCCGGTGTATTGATCTGAGACAAGGCCGAATAAAGGGTCGTGGTTTTTCCCGACCCCGTTGGTCCGGTCACTAATACCATCCCGTACGGATTCGAGATGGCTTTCATCAAATCATCTTCGGCCTGCGGCTCGAATCCAAATTTCTGCAGATCCAGGGTGAGATTTGTCTTGTCCAAAATACGAAGCACAATCTTCTCACCAAAAATGACAGGCAACGTCGATACACGAAAATCAATGACCTTCTTGCCCATCTTGAGTTTGATACGCCCGTCCTGAGGGATGCGCCGTTCGGCGATATTCAAGTGCGCCATGATTTTGACACGACTCGTCAACGCCGCTTTCAACTTGATGGGCGGCTTTAGTACCTCGGAGAGCGTACCGTCGATGCGATATCGAACCATGAGTTCGTGTTCAAAAGGTTCGATATGGACATCGCTGGCGCCCCGTTTGACGGCCTCCGTTAGCAATCCATTTATCAGTTTGACCACCGGCGCGTCCTCTGCAAGCTGCGCCGCCATAGCCTCTTCTTCTTCGGCCTCGTCGATGACCTCTACTTCGGTGTCATCCTCCGTGATCTCAGCAATGATTTTCTGAATCGTTGCGTCCGATGCCTCGTAATAACGCTCGATAGCATTTCGCAACGTGTATTCGCCCGCAATGACCGGAAAGATGTCGAACCGGGTGATAAACTTGAGATCGTCAAGAACCTGAACGTTGGTTGGTTCGGCCATGGCGACCGTCAACGTTCTTCCTTCGCGCTTGAGCGGTAGTATCGTGTGCTTCAACGCAACTTCGGCCGGCAACAGCTTCACCAGCTTGGGATCGACCTCGAAACGGGAGAGATCTACTGCAGGCACTCGGTATTGCCGCGCCAACATCTTGGTAACTTCGATTTCCCGCACGAAACCGTCTTTGACAAGGACGTAGCCAAGCCTTTGGCCTGTGCTACGTTGTTCCATGAGTGCCTGATTGAGTTGATCTTGCGTGATCAACCCCTCACGGATCAGTAAATCTCCAATACGGACCGTGCTGGCAGCAGCCGTAGCCATACCCCCCAATTTCTATTGCCGAGAGCTTATAAATCCTTACAGGCCAACATCATAAAGTACGGGGGCCGAAATACGTGTCAAGGGACTTAACACTCCTATGGCACTCGAACTAAACCCCGTAGCCTATTTACCGTCGCCGGACCGATGCCAGATACTCGTGTCAGGCCGTTTACGGTAGAGAATCGGCCGAAACGCTTCCGATATTCAACAATTGCCGCAGCCTTTGCCGGTCCGATACCCGGTAGCTCCGACAACTGATCGACGGTCGCACTATTCAGCGACATTCGCGACGGTCGGCTTGCATTCGAGGGCAAACTCCGGGCCGCCGCCGAAAACTGCACATGCGGTGCCAACCCCTCCAACACTCGCGGCCCAATTCCGGAGACCCTGCCCAGTTCTTCCAGGGAACCAAACGCGCCCCGATTTTGTCGATCGGTTACGATCCGCATGGCCAACGCCGGTCCGATGCGCGGAAGACGGGTCAGTTCGGGGCGGTCGGCCCGATCGACATCGATCCTTTCGCCACGCCGGAGCGGCGTTGCGAGGCGCTCCGACTGAGCGGCCAATGAATCGCGATCGGAACGCATCTGGGTCGGAATCGGCTTGAATACCGCACTTCCTGACCCGTCCTGCCTGTGGATGAGCAAGCGAACCGTGGCACCCGCAATCAACAATGCGAGGACAAAGAAAGCGGCTCGTTTCTCGTCGGGGCTGACGGACATACTCGCGATATGTCACTGA
>JAZDDD010000008.1:0-8046 GCA_036679545.1 Gemmatimonadota bacterium
ACTTCATCAACCGGGTCTTCCAGCAGAGTCCTCGACAGGGCAGCAACGGCGTCTTGGCTTTCGATTTCACCTAGGGCCCATGCTGCCCAACGTCTGACTTCTCCATCGGTGTCGTCAAGGGCACCGGCCAGCGCCTGGATGGCCCGTTGGTCCTCGAAGTCGCCAAGCGAACGGGCCGCAACTCGACGGACCTCGTCGTCTTCATCTTCTAACGCGTGGATCAACGCATCGAGTCCAATGTTGGACAGTTCTATATCCATGTTGCCTAGGGCCTTGAATGCATCTTCGAGGCCTTCCGCAATTGCGCCGGATAGGTCGGGGATTTCGAAACCTGGTACGTGCGCGCGTGGCGCCGGAGGCGCGTGAGGCATCGGGACGTGGTCGTTACTGCTCATTAGAAACCCGCCCACGGCAATGCCTGGCACCAACAGGGCAGCGATGGCCGCCGCGAGTAACATCGGTTTCTGATACCACTGCTTGGACTCAGCAGTACCGGAACTCAGTGGTGCACCCGAACCTGCGGTGGCCGCGACAATGCCGGGCCACAGATCACGTTCCGGTGTGGCGTCCATCGGCAGTTCATTGATTGCCGATACGGTCGCCTTGATTTCGGCAAGTTTATTCGAGCACGACTGGCATTCGTCGAGGTGATGCCGCACGAAAGTATCTGCTGTGTCATTCAATTCCTCATCGAAAAAAGGCGAGAGGAGTTCTTCGACGATTTTACAATCGTTCACGCCGGGGTCGTTCGATTTCATCTCGGTCATTTGACTAGTACCTCTCTGACAAGACGGCGTGCACGGTTGAGTTGTGATTTGACAGTGCCTTCTGCCGTGCCCAACAGTTCTGCGATTTCGCGATACCGGAATCCCTGAATGTCGTGCAGCACGAGAACTTCTTTGGCACGGGGTGGTAGTCCAGCGATGGCGCGTTCCAAATCCATTTTTGTCTCCGGCATGGCCTCGCCTACTTCGCCAATAAACGCATCGAGATCGGTGGTTCCGATCTTGTCATCGCGGCGCTTGTCCGATTTGAGGTTGCCGAGGATGACGTTGACACCGAGGCGGTGCAGCCAGGTGCCAAAGGCGCTGCGGAACTGGAACGTATCCAGTTTTTCCCACGCCCGGACAAAGACGTCTTGGGTAGCTTCTTCTGCGCGAGCTGGGTCGCTGAGCATGCGGAGGCTGAGTGCGTAAACCCGCCCGATATGAGTTTCGTAGAGTCGTTCGAACGCCTCCGAATCCCCGCTCGCCGCCTGCCGAACAAGTTCATTCTCGGAGAATTCAGCGACGTCGGTCGAACCGCTCACGGCCCGTTCAATGGTCCGGTTGCCCAAGTTCCACGGGATGCCCCACGGTAGAGTTCTGGTTGCAGTGGCCACGGCTTGCACTCCTTCGGGATGCTTCAGAGTTCATTGATTGGACGCCACAATCAACGGTAACGTTCGAATTGTTCATGTTCATAAAGGGCGTTTCGTTGGCTGCTCGGTTTCTCGGGAACACGCCTCCTTGAGAAGGCTGCGGTTCTCCAGGTCCGGCCGCCTTGCTATCCTCGGCGGCCGATAGTGTGGATCGTAACCAACTGGACCACCTTTGGTGGCTATCTTTGGTAACATGGGATTCACGCAGCATCAAGCGATTGTACGGGTGACCTTGGCGGTCGTCGCATCGTGTGTGATCGGATGTCGGGGATCGATTGAACTGACTCCGTCACCCGCCGAATCGTGTCGGATTGGTGGGGAGCTGGAAAGACAGCACGACACGGTCCGCATTGCGATCTCCAGGCCCGCGAACCCCGGTGCTGGTCTATTGAACGACGACGCGAGGTTGGTGCATCGCCAGATGTACGAATCCCTGGTCACCGTGGATTGCCAGGGCATGTTGTCAGCTGGTCTTGCATCGATCTGGGAGTCGCATCAGGGTGGGCGGGAGTGGCGGTTCATGCTACGGCCCGGCGCGGTTTACTGGGATGACGTACCGGTTTCGATCATGGACGTCATTGACAGCTGGGAGCGTAATTGGTCTACGGTCGAGTCGCTCCTGCCGCCAGGTGATTACTTCAACGTCGCCGATGCCATTGCCAACGATGGTGTGGTTGTGCGACTTGAACAGCCGGATTCGATGTTCCCATTTTATGTAGCAGGTGCGGAATTCGCGGTCACTCGCCCGGGGGCGGTTGCCACCGATTGGCCAATCGGTACGGGTCCGTACCGTCCGGCGCATGAGGCCCGGTTGAACGATGGGTCGCTGCTGTTGCACTCCCCCGTCATGTTACGCCCGACCCTGTTTTTCAAGCCGGTCGGAATTATCGACACGCGTGACGTCTTGGACGCGGGATTCGATGTGGTATTGGGTCGAGGGCGCGATGCGGTCGACTATGTACGTCGTCGCGGAGACTATGTGGACTTTCCGTTGGGTTGGAACCTGATGTACGCGCTTGTCGTCCAACAGTCACGATTTGGTCCACCGGATGATACGCAGGATGACCGAGTCAATCTTGTGCGGACGGAGATCGCGCGCGACGCCGTTCGCGCTGATGCACGGCCCTCAAGATGTACGGTGTTCAAGGGCTCGGCACCCCCAACAACCGAAGGCAATGCGTCCGGTGACCAAATCGCGCACGACGTTTCGAACACGACCGCGCGCAGTATCGCGGAGCGTTTGCTAGCGGTAACCAACGATCCGGTCACCGCGAATGCGATGGGGCTCGTTGGGGTCAGTCGCGTGGTGCCAGTCGAAAAGGATGACCTTGTTGCTCGAGTTACTTCTGGAGACGTAGTTGCGGCCATCGTCCCATACCGGTCAGTGGCCAACTGTCACACTGCCATGGAAGTATGGAAGAGGTACAACGGCCTGTTGATCATGCCGTTGATCGACACCCGCAGCCATCTGTTCACCAAGGATGGGAAGGTCCGCGCGACGGTCGGTGGCGACGGCATCCCATTGCTCTTTCCGAATCGAGTGCAATAGCAGCACATGTCTTTCCGCGCCAAACTCGTACTCGCGTTCATACCGGTGGCGTTACTTCCGGTGGCTGCGCTCGCGATCATTGTGCGCGAGGTCATGAACGATCGGTTTGCGGCGCAGTTCGATGACCGTGTCGCCACGGAGATCGAAAGACTTCAATGGGATATCGATAGGGCGCGTCGAGATCTCGGCGCGAGGATCGGGGCCATTGGAATTGCCGCTGCCGCCGACAATCGGTTTCGGTTGGCGGCTGGCGGAGCGGGTGACCGGTCGTACGTGCTGGATTACGCGGAGCGGGCAATGCAATTGAGCGGTCTTGACGTACTGCGAATCCAGGACATTAGTGGTCGCGTGTTGAGTTCAGGGCACTTTAGGAATGAATTCGACCAACAACTACCCGTCGTCTCCAACTTGATCGCCCAGACAAAAGACGGTAGTGCGGTGAAGATGGTTGACACCCCCGGTGGCCCGTGGACCGGTTTCTCGACTTGGGCCGCCCGTCCGCCGACGTAGCGGTCTCACTGCGGGTTGGGAGTCTGATTTTGCCGGGTCCCTCCGACATGGCGGAATCCGTCACTGAAGAAATCCTAATTCCTCTTGTGGAGGGAGGGCGCTTAGATCCGCGCGGGGCGACAATTTCCATTGCGCACTCCCTTCGGTCACTGCGCGCGTTGCAGGAGCGACTCGATCGTTGGTTTCAGGCGGTATTTGGCGTAACCGGGTTGTTGGCGTTCGGTGTGGCTTTTTTTCTCGCCGCGCGTCTCAGCAAACCGCTCTCGGCGTTGGCGGCGCGAACCGAGAAATTCGATCTGGACCAGTTGGATGTAAAATTCCACACCAATCGGAGTGACGAAATCGGCACGTTGACGCGACTTTTGGATTCGATGGTGGGTCGTATCCGTACGAGCACGTTGCGTCTAAGAGAGGTGGAACGTCGCGCGGCCGTGGGTGATTTGGCAAGACAAGTAAACCACGATATCAAGAATGGACTGGTCCCGATCCGAAATGTGTTCGACCACTTGTCGGAAGTGCAGCGAGAAGATCCTGCACAACTTGCGAATGTTTTTGGAGATCGACGTGATACTGTGACATCGAGCATTGCCTATCTGGAAAACCTGGCGTCTCATTACGCCAAGTTGAGTCCGGCAAACAACACAGGGTTTTGTGACCTGCCGGAGATCCTTCATGCCGTTGAAAGCGTCGTGGAAGTTCGTACGGCGCATAAGTTGCAAATTCACGTAGAGGACGGATTACCCCTGGTCCGCGGAGAGCGTCTGGCCGTGCGTAGAATCGTGGAAAACTTGATGGGTAACGCGGTCGATAGTCTTGATGGCGCCGATGGTGTTATCACCCTTGCGTGCAAGCGGCTCGACGACCCTGCGGGTGTGGTTCGTTTGTCCGTCGTGGATACGGGGCGGGGCATGGACAGAAACGAACTAGAACGTGCGTTCGAAGATTTTCACACGACAAAAACAGCCGGTACCGGTCTCGGATTGTCTGTCGTGAGGCGTCTCATTGCGGATTTAGGTGGCTCTATAAAGATCCAGACCGAGCCCGGCGTCGGGACGACGGTTCTCGTGGATTTTCCTAGCCGCGAACGTGGGACACGAGTGTGACGTCGATACTTGTCGTCGATGACGTTCGCTCGCTTGCCGAGCAATATGCCTACGATCTCAAACGTCTAGGTGGATACGAAGCGACGGTGGCGGAAAGTGGCAAAGAGGCGTTGGACGTCGCGAGTCTCACTCCATTCCATTGCATTTTACTCGACTTGGAAATGCCGGTCATAGATGGGTTTGAAGTGTTGCGTCGTCTTCGCGAACGCGACATCCGCGTTCCGGTCATTGTGTACACGGGTACTGGGGATTACCAACGTTGTGTTCGTGCGGTGCAACTCGGTGCTGACGGCTTTATTGATAAAGCTGAATCGATGCACCGCGTAGTGCATGAAATCGAGAGTGTTCTTGAACGGGTACGTTTGCGGGGACAAGTCGCGTCGCTTTCAGCTCAACTTGGTCGGGAAAAACTCCTGGTTGGTTCGAGTCGTCCAATGGAGGAACTGCGAGCGGCAATCGTGCGGGTCTCCCGTATTCCAAGTCCAGTTTTGATTCTCGGTGAGAGTGGAACGGGGCAGGAGTTGGTGGCCCTGGAGGTCCATGCCCTTTTGTCCTCCGATACAACTGACGTGCTTCCGTTTCTGGCGCTCAACTGTGCGGCACTCCCGGAGAGTCTCATCGAGAGTGAGTTGTTCGGTCACGAGCGCGGTGCGTTCACCGGTGCCAGTAAAACACGTCGCGGCGCTTTTGAGACGGCCGGGTCCGGGACACTGTTCTTGGACGAAATCGGTGAACTACCGCTTGCCACGCAATCGAAGTTGCTCAGGGTCCTGGAACAGCGGGAGATTACACGGGTTGGAGCGCACAAAACCATTCCAGTGCTTGCGCGTATCATCACGGCCACGAATCGGGACTTGGATACGGAGGTATGTGAAGGCCGGTTCCGTGAAGATCTACTGTATCGGCTCAACGTTCACGTGTTGAAAACGCCAGCCTTGCGCGACCGGAGGTCGGATATTCCTGAACTCGTTGTGCACTTCACCGCTTCAATCTGCGGGCGATTCGGTATACGCCAAAAACGGATGGCGCCGGAGGTCCTGGACCGTTTGATGGCGCGAGATTGGCACCGGAACAACGTGCGTGAGCTGCGCAATACGGTCGAGCGTTTGATCGTTGCCGCCGAAGGCGAAACGGTGTCGGTGGGCGACATGCCGCCAGAGTTCCAATCCGATGACCCGGTGCTATCCGTCACCGAGGCAGGAACGTTCGCGGAGCAGAAAGCCGAGGCGGAGAGACAGATTGTCGTGTCGGCGCTCGGGCGGAACGAGTGGCATATCTCCCAAACTGCACGGGACCTTGGGCTGTCTGACCACTCCAGTCTATTAAAAATCATGAGACGACACGGCATTACCAAGAACTGACCTTGTCTGCCGCATGACCCACCGCTGTGTCCAACTGGACACGCGCGCGATCCTGCTAAACGTGTTCGCACGTACACAACCAACCACGTTGCCGCAGAGTGGCCGATTCATGGTGGCCGGGTAAACCATTCCCCCCGCACGACTTACACCTCCTGTTTAGGGTAATGCTGTGTTTGGCCACGTAGTTGCCTTGTTAGGTGGCAGCCAAACGAGGACGGCGCACCGCGCCACCAAACCAGGAGGAGTTATGTCTGACATCAAAACCAACAACGGTCAGTTGAAAAAGAGAGCCGGAGATGTTGCGGTGGCGGCAACGTTGCTGATCGCTCTGTGGGCATCCTATGGGTGTGGTACGGAAGATCAAGAAGGGACGCAGGACCGTTTCCAACGGGCCGTGCCGGTCGCGTCTACCACACCACGCGTCACGCAAGCCGCGATGATCAGCGACGAACCCGTTGGGGAAGTGGAGTCGCGGCGCACGGGTGTCACGTACGATGAGGCTGATGGAGTTTTTCGTGACAAGCGCTATGGCGATGCAACGGATCTCTTTTTGATTTACGCGACCGATAATCCCAACAATATCTGGGGTCACTACATGGTCGGTCTTGCGGCGTGGAAAGCGGGTGTCCTTCCGCAAGCCGAAACGTCGTTTAAACGTGCCCTGGAGATCGATTCCAGTCATGTGAAGACGCTCATAAACTTGAGTCGTGTACTGTTGGACGATGGCCGACCGGAGGACGCGTTGGATCACGTCCAACGTGTCATTGAGATCGCTCCGGAGTCGGTAGATGGATTGCGGTTGTTGGGTAGAGCCAATGACGATCTTGGAAATCCCGATGAAGCGATCGAAGCGTACGTGCGTGCGATTACGTTGGATCCCGAGGATGCCTGGTCGATGAACAACCTTGGCCTAATCTTGATCCGTCAGGAACGTTTTCAGGAGGCGCTGCGGCCGCTCGCACGCGCTGTTGAGATTCGCAACGACATACCCGTGTTTTTTAACAACCTCGGCATTGCACTTGAACGCACGGATCATGGTAGGGGTGCCGCCGATGCGTACCAACGGGCTGTTGAACTGGATCCGGTGTATGAAAAAGCACAACAGAACTTGGCACGGGCGCAAAACCGAGATGACGACTCCACAACGCAGGTTGCTGATCTGACGGTTTTGGCGGAGGAGTTCCGTCGTGAGGTCGAGGGATGGCAAGAGCCAATCGCGGTGACGGGTGAACCCGTTGGTGTTGATTCGCTCCCAGGTGTGATTCGCTGATCTCACGTGATTTCCATGTCCGAACGGCGGGTTGCGGTATTGGGCCCGCCGTTCTTTTTCAGGGCTTCAAATCCGCCGCGACGATCCTGGACACAGAATGTGCATAGATTTACTAAGATTTTTGGCGTTGGATTAAACTGTAACGCGATATTGGCCGAGAATATTCGGTATGGACACACACTTAGATCCCATTTGGGAGGGGGCCGTTGTCGACCGATTTCGGGAGTCGGTCGAGCGCTTCGTTCGCGAACGGTTCGCTTCTGATTTTCCGCCGGGAACGCAGAGTCCCGACGATGAAGATTTGCAGGTCGCCGTTTTGAACTGGTTTTGCGCGAACTCTGAGAGTTTTGT
Organism: Gemmatimonadota bacterium; assembly: GCA_036679545.1. Classification (GTDB taxonomy): domain Bacteria; phylum Gemmatimonadota; class Gemmatimonadetes; order Gemmatimonadales; family GWC2-71-9; genus JAZDDC01. The sequence continues at coordinate 7,565 of JAZDDD010000008.1, forward strand.
TCGCTACATTCGACACATTGAATATTTCCCGGATGAGATGAGTTTTCTCGGTGACGGGCATTGGCGTGTAAATTGGGATGCCATCGGCGAGCAGATGTGGACGGTCGCCTACGATTGTCGCCGTGAATTAGACATGCGTTGTGACTCCGAACAGTTCCCCACGTTGGACGCTTGGTTGGACGCGTTGTACGGCAGGGAACTGCGTGCGACAGCGCCGTTCGAGCCAAATGCGACAGACTTCATGGGTGTTGACGAGGCTCGTTCGTTTGCGGAGCGTGCCCGGGAACGCCGCCGGAGTTGGCCACGGGCTTGCCGTGGGTGTGGCAATGAGCTTTCGAAAGCGCGGCTTGCGCCCGCAGTGTTATGGTGTCAGCAATGTTGGCAGGATCGCATACCGGTCTGATCGTTTACGTCGGGCACGGTAGGCGTTCGGAGTGGCCGTTCGGGGCGATTTGTTTGCAACGAACCCACACAGGGTCAAT
>JAZDDD010000080.1:0-4172 GCA_036679545.1 Gemmatimonadota bacterium
TCCCCGACATAATGTGGTTGAAAGTGATGGGAGATGTAGAATCACCGTCCACCAACAAATACCTGACTGGTATAGTCTTGTTCCGCAAGGGTGCCACAATGTGCTTGCGGAAGCCCACAGGCCGCATAACTTCACCTCGCCTCGAGACGGACTGTCCTCATTGGAAAGCTGAGGTTCCCTATGGTAAAGAGTGAATTCATGGTGCGAACGGCAGGCGTGTTGGTCCTATGCTGTGCGATGACTCCACAGAAGACATTTGCTCAGCAAGTCGACTTCAATGCACTTGGTGACGAAGCGGTTCAGCGCGTGCAAGAATATCTCAGAGTCAACACCATCAATCCGCCAGGGAACGAATCGCGGGCGGTTGAATTCTTTGCCGCCATATTTGAGGCGGAGGGTATTCCGTATGAGACCGCAGAGTCCGCCCCAGGTCGTGGCAACATTTGGGCAATCCTCGAGGGCGGAAATGAGCCCGCCTTGGTGTTGCTCCATCATTCCGACGTTGTGCCGGCGGATGAACAGTATTGGGATATGCCGGTGTGATCCAAGACGAACACATCTATGGTCGCGGTGCGTTGGACACAAAAACGCTTGGCATTTTTCACTTGCAGACCTTTTTAGCATTGCATCGCGCGGACGTGCCGCTCGACCGCGATGTGATCTTCATGGCCACTGCCGATGAAGAGGCGGGTGGTTTCTTTGGCGCCGGTTGGTTGGTTGAGAATCGACCTGAGTTGTTCGAGAACGTGGGTTGGCTGCTCAACGAAGGCGGTGGTGGAAGTGTGTCGGGCGACTTTATGCAATTCGGTGTTGAAGTGACCCAAAAGGTGCCGATTTGGATGGAGATTACGGCAACCGGCACCCCTGGTCACGGGTCGTCTCCTCGTGTGATGTCATCGGTCAATCGGTTGATACGCGCGTTGTACAACATCCAAAATCACAGTTTCGAACCACGTATCGTCCCGGCGGTCGATGCGTTTTTCAAACGTCTCGCCGAACGCGCACCGGAGCCGTGGAAAAGCCGATATGCAAACATGACCGAAACGGTGCGCGATCCGGAGAAGTTGCTACAGCTCCAAATTGAAAACCAACGGTTGCACGCACTGACAAGAAATACCTGTTCGATCACGATGTTGGAGGGTAGCAACAAGATCAACGTTGTTCCCCCTGAAGTCTCCGCGCAAATCGACTGTCGTATGCTTCCGGATCAGGATCCGGAGTTGTTTGTCGATGAGTTAAAAGGGGTGATCAACGACCCTGCCGTGGACATTGAGGTGCTCATGGCCTTTGCCCCCGCCGTGTCGTCCACGGATACAAAACTATACGAAGCTATCAGGACGGTCGGCGCCCGGCATTTCCCGGGTGTTACGGTGATTCCCAGTGTGTCCACCGGTTTTACGGATAGCCATTTCTTCCGTGAAATCGGGATAACCAGTTACGGATTCAGTCCTGCGATGGTACCGGTTGCTGATGGCCCCGGTGTACACGGAAACAATGAACGAATCTCTGTTGAAAATGTGCGTCGCGGGACACAAATGATGTATGAGATCGTAGAGTCGGTTGTCAGGGGGATCGTGCCTTGAGGAACAGCGACTAACCACTAGTCGTGACTTGTTTGCCGTTAAGGTACGAAGGTGACGTCGGGACTAGGAAACGTTTGTCGGAATACCACAGGAATCGACCACCGCGTCCGCGACCACTCTGAGATCCTCATCGTCAATGGTCAATGGCGGAAGCAACCGCAGTACCTTTGTACCGGCCGGCAAAGCGAGGACGCCCCGCTGTGCGAGTGCTGTCAAAATCGGCCGGACTCGTGTCTTGAGTTCGAGTCCAATCATCAGTCCCACGTGCCTAACCTCGCGGACCAGCGGTGCTTTGCTGGCGCGTATGCGCTCAACGAGTTCGTCGCCTTTCCGTGTGACATCCGGCAACACTCCGTTGGTGGTCAGGGCATTCAGTGTTGCCGATGCCGCGGCGCACGCGACCGGATGACCGCCAAAGGTGGAGCCGTGCAGGCCGACGGGTACCTTGATGTGATCGTCGGCGACGACTGCGCCCATTGGGAAGGCGCCGTTTGCGATTCCTTTTGCAAGGCAAAGTAGGTCAGGACGAATGTCGAATCGTTCACACGCAAAGAGCCTCCCTGTCCGACCGAACCCGGTTTGGACTTCGTCGATTATCAACAACGTTCCGTTTGCGTCGCATATGTCCCTGGCGGCTGCGATGTATGCCGGATCGACCGGGTGGACACCACCTTCGCCCTGAACCAATTCCAGCAGGACCGCAGCCGTCTCTTTGGTAACGGATTCCTCGAGTTGACTCACGTCGTTGAATCTCACGTGTGATATACCCGGAAGGAGTGGTTGGAACGGTGTGGCGAGCTTGGCGTTTCCGGCACTCATGGCGCCAAACGTTCGGCCGTGAAATCCTCCCTGCATGGCCACGATACCGGCTCGTTGTGTGTGGAGCCGCGCAAACTTCATGGCGGCCTCAACGGCTTCGGTGCCCGAGTTACACAAAAATGCGCGTGTTAAATTGGCGGGAGCCGCGGTGACAAGCGCCTGTAGGTACTGTGCTTTTGCACTGTTGTAAAAAGCGCCCGGGCATGCTCCGAGTGTCGATGTTTGCTCCGCGATTGCCTCGGCTACCCGTGGGTGACGGTGCCCGATGTTCACTGCGCCGTGTCCGGCAATACAGTCGATGTATTTCTTGCCGGTGTCGTCCCACACGTGCGCCCCGATACCCGATACCAACACGATGCCTCGTTTGCCATACACGTCGAGTTCGAATTTATCCTGCAGTTCCCGCGTGTCTGCGCTGCTCGACACCGGAGCGTGGGCACCTGTCGTCATAAATTTTGTTCCGGCGCCTGCGAGCGCGTCACGCAGCGGGTGTTCAACACGACCATCGGCGAGAACAACTTGAACATCCGGTCGATGTCCCTCGCTAAACAGAGTGCGGATTGCTTTGATCTTTCGGCGCATGCGCCCATCGACGGCGGTTTCGATGGACTCGAGCTGTTGTGGATCGACGTGTGGGATGACGGACGATTCGTCGTCGGCATTTTGCAAAAGCCCGGGCGCCTCGATGAACGATATGATTTGCCGAGCGTCTAGGTCGCGTGCCAACACCGTGACGACGTCATCGTTTTCCATGTTGATGGCGACACCGTTTTCATCCACGATCGGCGCGGTGAGCACCGGTGTATATCCTTGACGTAACAAGGACGTGAGAAGAGAGACGTTAACCGAACGTGGCTTGCCGGAAAAATCTCGCAGCAAAACCTTCTTCCCGTCCTGCATTGTGCGGATACCCGGGTTGCGGCGTCCCTGTACTACGCGACCATCCAGTCCGCTGAGCCCAACGGCATTGATCCCGTGTTGTTGACAGAGTTCCACAATGCGTTTGTTCCGGACACCCGAGTACGCGGCCATCATGACGTCCAACATCGCGGGCCCCGAAAAAACGCTTGTGTACCCTTTCAACGACGTGATGGTTCGTCGCTCGACACCCATGGCGCTGGCCATTTCATCACGCAGGGCATTTGCGCCGTGTACGATGATCGTCGGTACGTTGAGTTCCGTCAGGTCGGTGATGATTCCTTCGAGATTAAGACCGGACCCGCCTCCGATCTTGATGATGAGTAGCTTCGAATCGTGCACGACTACTCTTTCACCAGGCCAACGTGGCGCGGTTGCCCACAGGTCGCCACTCCGGCGACATGCCGCCGGTTGTTGGGAAGGCGTGGGAAAGGTCAAACGGCTCTGAGCTTGTCACGATGAGACTGCCGTCAGCTGCCGCATGTTGATGTAAGGTGAAGTAGTCAGGTGATTCGTTGAATGTCGAATGGAGAATCACTTGATTGCCGTCGGTAAGAAGAATGTTGACGGCACGAATGTACTCGGACCGTTTTTGGAGCATAGCTACGGTCCGCGTGACCGCCTCGCTCATGGACAGTCCCGACGTGCGATGCGCACGTTGGATTAGATTCCAAATACGCGCTGCGCCGGTTCGACCTTTTGCCTTTACACGCACACCGCGTAGCTCTCCATTAAATGCAAAACTCCATCGGTCAGAGACGAAGGGCATGTTGTTGGTAAGGACGATGTCTTCGTCCCGAAACGCGCTGCGAGCGTGAACCAACAAGGTGTTGGTTGGGCCGAACTGCGTGT
>JAZDDD010000800.1:0-5069 GCA_036679545.1 Gemmatimonadota bacterium
CACGAATACTCCATGAGTTCGGTAGAATGCCACTTTATTGGCCCGCTCGAACTGACGATCGATGGCGGTGCACCGCCGCCTGAATTGCTGTGGCGAAAAAACGTTGCGCTTCTGGCGTACCTAGCATGTTCGACCAACCGCCGCCGAACACGCGATCAGTTGGTTGGGCTATTGTGGCCGGATAAAACAGACTCCGCTGCGCGTCAATCTCTACGGGAAGCCATTCGTGTCTTGCGACGCCACCTCGGTGCGGCAATTCTGAAGACAGAAGGCGACTCCGTTGAATTGGAACTGCAAGACCTACATCTCGATGTGGGACGGTTTGACGATCTTGCGCTGGGCGATCCAAACGCAGCGGCCGATTTGATTCGCGGCGAGTTCCTCGAGGGATTCTCGATCCCCGGTGCCGCCGACTTCGAACGGTGGTTGGCTACGGAACGGCTCCAGTGGCGCCACCGGTCCGTTGATGTCCTCATGCGATCAGCAACAGCCGCGTTGAACACCGGCGATTTACGAGGCGCCGTTAACCGAGCGTCCGCCGCGCTGAAACTGGAACCGGGTTCTGATGCCGCGGCCCGGATGGCAATGCGTGGCTTGGCGTTGGCCGGACACCGGAGCGCTGCGCTCGAGATCTACGAGCAGTTCACGGTTTTTATGGCCGATCTCGGCGCCGCTCCCGAACAGGAAACTGAAGAACTGGCATTGCGGATCAAGGAACAACGAGTGTGGTCGGTTGAACCCCCGGCGGCGGGCCTTCCTGTCGCCGTCCGCCGTCCGCCGTTGATCGGACGCGCAATCGAGACGCTGCAAACGCTCGAGTTGTGGCAGGATTGCTGCGTAAACAAAGTGGCGGCTGTAGTTGTAACGGAAGCCGATCCCGGTATTGGTAAGACACGCCTGCTTCATGAGTTTGTGAGTCGTGTGAGACTCGATGGTGCCGTTGTCGCATCGGTGCGTGGTGTGCCGGCGGATTGCGATACTAGTGGAGGCGGTTTGTTGGCGCTTGCCGCTGACGGCTTGTTGAAATCAAAAGGGGTTCGCGCCGCTGGCCCGACCGCAATTAGCGCACTAGTTGATCGGGTCCCCGGTTGGGCCGACGAGTTTCCGGGCGCTCATCCGGATCCGAGTAGCGTGTCTACCCCCCACGCCTTGACGGAGGTGCTTAGGTGTGTGACAGAAGAAGAACCTGTGTGCATCTGCTTGGACGACGCATATTGGTTGGATAGTGCAACACTTGATTGGATGCATGCGGCCCTGAGGGATTTGTCACACGCCCCGTTCTTATTGTGGGTGAACACCGCTCCGTCTCATCCCCGGGATCAAATCGATGAACTGCGGAAAAGGATCGGCCACGAAGTACGAGGATTGAATATTTCGCTCTCCCCGTTCGACGAGCATGAACTCGGAGAACTCGTTGAGCAGACGGTGGTCGCCTACTCGCCGCCGCAACAAGCCAGATTGACGCGGCGTTTGCTGGCTGATTCAGGTGGCATCCCGTTGCTTGCCGTTGAACTGCTCCATGCGGTCGAGTCTGGCATGGAACTCAAAGACGGTACCGATGTGTGGCCATCATCCAATCAAACGTTGTCGCAGACCCTCCCTTCCGATCTGCCAGAAGCTGTGGTGTCCGCCATTCGGGTAGGCTTTCGCGTCCTGTCCCAGAATGCGCAGGACACGTTGAGGGTCGTCGCAGTATTGGGGGACGGAGTTAAACCAGCCGCCATCGGCGCCGGTGCCACGCTCGAAGGAGTGCAACTCGATAAAGCACTCGACGAACTTGAGTGGGAGCGCTGGCTTGAAACCGACGGTCGTGGATACGGATTCGTTGCGCGCATTGTTCGCGAGGTTGTATTGGAAGACATGGTGACGGCGGGACAACGACGTAGGATAGAAGAGAGTCAACACTAAGCAACACTCAACGCTCAACACTCAACGCTCAACCTCCAAGGATTGTTGAGAGTCGAGCGTTGAGTGTTGAGTGTTGAGTGTTGATTCAGTGTTTGTCCGCGTAGTGACGCCTCGGCTGGAAACGGAGACTAGCCCACACGCCTCCATGGTCGGAGGGCCACAGGCCCGACGGCGTTCGTTCGCGTAGCCGCTTGCCTATGACTCGGGCCAACGGTGCACGAAAGCGTGTGTTCTCCGCTGGGCGGGCCAGGACAAGATCGATGCGCCTGTCAAAATTGACCTCGGTGTTCATGAGGCCGGGGTCGTGACAGCATGTAAATCCTTTGTCCCGTCTCGACCTTGTTGTCCATGCGTCGATGTAACCGGCGCTCAGGAGGAGCTGATACGTTTCTCCGGTTGGCGCGTGTGTGTTGAGATCCCCAACCAGGATGACCGGCAGTGTTTCGGTGGCGAACGTCCGAATCAATTCATCGGCTTGCGCCAGTTGGATCGGAAGAATCTCCGCCACGGAAGCCGGCTCCAAATGAGTATTCACGAAACGGTATGACTTCCCTTTGATGTGCGCCGTTGCCGCGACGAAACCACGCGGGATGGTGATGCCCAATGCCTCAATTGGCAGAGCAACAGCGTAATTCCGTTCGATAATGTCTGAGACTTCAACACCCTTACGTGCGAGGATCACATCGTAGTCCGTCAACCGGATGTCGTCGAAAGTTGGAGTGCCGTTGACGACACCGGTGACCATGGGGATCTCGACATCGGGGTTTTGGATGCGCGCAACGACGGTGTAGTCCTCGCCTTGGGCTGCCAATGCTGCCATCAAGATTTCCAGATAATCGAAGACAACGTCTTCTGCGGGGATTGTCCCGCCAAGAATGGCGTCTCCCGGCGACTGAATGCGCACGGTCGAGATCTCTTGTAATCCTACGAGGTGTGGCTTGGTTCGGTGAATTTCCCGCGCGAGCGCGCCGGCGCGCTCGGGAAAGTTTGTGGCCAATAGTTGCTGAAATGCCTGTGCCACCAACAACGGGACGTCCTCAGGATTCTGGGCGGCAAGGACGACGTCCACATCCGCGCCGACGTACACATTCCTGGTCAGGACTCGAAGATTGCGCTTGCCGTGACCGTACCCCCTTTCAAAGTGAAATTCGGCGTCATCATCGCCGATTGGAGTGAGGGGGGTATCCTCAGTACAAGCGGCGAGGGCAAACACCAAAGCCGCGATTATGAACCGTTTCATAGCAACCTCCTGTGTCATTGGGCATGTCAAAGGTTCCGCGAGTTTACCCACGTCCCGTCAAGTGGACGTCAAGGTGCGCGCGGGCCATTGGCGGACTCGCACTGACCGGCTAGAATAACGGCTGGCAGATTATTCCAGGACGAAACGCATGGGAGGGTTCATGTTCGGGAAGCGTACAGTGTATCAGGGTCTTTCACTCCTCGTCGTCGCGGTAGTGTCTGTGATGCCTCGGCCCGTTGTGGCGCAAACCGATCGACTCGAATCACTCAAGGCAGACGCGACACTAAATGTCGAGAACCGCCGCCAATTTACGCAGCGGGTCGTGGATCAGATCTTCAGCTTTGCCGAGTTGGGTTTCCAAGAGATCGAAACATCCAGTTACCTGGTCAACCTCCTTCGCGAAAATGGCTTCACGGTCGAGGAGGGCATTGCCGGGATACCCACCGCATGGGTTGCCACGTGGGGATCCGGCAAACCCGTCATCTCGCTCGGGACCGACATCGACGATATCCCGCAAGCTTCGCAGTTTCCCGGTGTGGCGTGTCATGCGCCGATCGTTCCTGGGGCGCCGGGGCACGGGGAAGGACACAACTCCGGTCAGGCCGTGAACATCACCGCGGCGCTAGCCGTCAAGGACATAATGGAACGGGAAGGTCTCCCGGGCACGCTGCAGATTTGGCCGGGTGTTGCCGAGGAATTGGTCGCGACGAAAGCGTACTACGTGCGGGCCGGCGTGTTTGACGATGTGGATATCGTGTTGTACGCGCACGTGGGCTCGAATCTGTCAACGGGTTGGGGTATCACGCCGGGCACGGGGTTGATTTCCGCGCTGTTCACTTTTGACGGACAGAGCGCACACGCTGGCGGAGCGCCATGGCGTGGTCGCAGTGCCGCAGACGCGGTGCAACTCATGGAGACCGGGTGGAATTATCGGCGCGAGCATTTGCGTTTGCAACATCGGTCCCATTCGGTCGTCGTGAACGGTGGTGACCAACCTAACGTGGTGCCGCCCACTGCCTCCATTTGGTTTTATTTTCGCGAACGCAACTATGATCAGATTCAGACTCTGTTCGCGATCGGTGACTCCGTTGCACGTGGTGCTGCGCTCATGACCGGAACAGATCTAGCATCGGTCCGCATTTTGGGATCCGCATGGCCCGGTCATTTCAACAAGACAATTGCAGAGACCATGTACGCCAACATCGAACAGGTCGGTTTGCCAGATTGGTCCGATGCTGATCAAATACTGGCCCGGGCGGTGCAAGCCGAAGTCGGCGGCGCCGAGAATGGACTTGCTACCACGCTTGCGCGGTTGCGACCCGCTCTGACGGAAGACCAACGCCGGGCCGGTTATGCGGACGACATTGGTGACATTTCGTGGAATGTGCCCACGGCTACGTTATCGTTCCCGTCGAACATACCGGGGTTGCCGGGTCATAACTGGTCAAACGCCATTGCGATGGCAACGCCAATTGCACACAAAGGCGCCACGGCGGGCGCGAAGGTGCAGGCGATGACGGTCCTCGATTTCTTATTGCGGCCGGAGTTAGTGGAGCAAGCGTGGGATTACTTTCGCGATGTGCAAACACGAGACGTCACCTATAGACCGCTCATCCGCCCGGAGGACCAGCCAGCAATCGACATGAATGCTGATATCATGGCCGAGCATCGCGAGGACATGTCAGAGTACTACTACGACCCGTCGCGGTTCGACTCGTATCTCGAACAACTCGGCGTCGCGTATCCGACGTTGCGTCAGGCCAATGGGCAGTGCACGGTTGGGTCGGTGCCGTGATGAGGTAGCTGCCCGCTACCTGCTGCCCGCCACCCGCTGCCAGCTGCTCCCAGTTGGCAATTATTTGCGACTTTGGCAGGTGGAAGGCCGGGGTTTCGTTTCTCGAGACCAACTTTCCTTCGGTGG
>JAZDDD010000801.1:0-4899 GCA_036679545.1 Gemmatimonadota bacterium
AACGGTCATCGGAGTTCGTTATGGATACAACCGGGGCACCCGGACCGACGATCTCGCCAGGCTCGCGATGGCGCATTGTGACTCGACCGGCAAATGGCGCGACAACCCTTGTCTGACTGAGGGTCGCTTCGACGACCGCGACGTTTGCTTGCGCCTGACGGACAGCGGCGCGCGCCGCCGACACCTGTTCGGTGCGAGGACCGGATTCCAGTAAACGAAGTCGTTCAGTGGCCCGTTCGTGGTCGGCCTCGGCGATATCTTGCGCGGTTTGGTGTTTTTCTAAGAGTTCGCGGCTCACCGCGCCACCTTCAAAAAGCACGTTAGAACGCCGCACATCCGTGCGGGCGTCCTCCTGACGTCCCGCAGCTGCCCGCACCGCGGCGCGAGCCTGAGCCACTTCCTCCGTACGGAAACCGCTTTGTAGCTCGTCGAGTCGTGCAAGCGCGGCCGCGACGTGCGCACGTGCCGCGGCGGCTCGCGCCTCGAGTTCGCGGTCATCGAGCGTGGCCAGTGTGTCGCCGAATGCTACCAGGTCACCCAGTCGGACACGAATCGTTGCGAGCCTGCCCGGCAATTGGAATCCGAGATCCGCGTCGGTGGCCTCGACTGTCCCCGATGCGGTCAGTTGATCGTCTTCACGTAACCGACGGCCTAACAGCCATGCAACAGTAACCGTGGTAACGGCAACGACGACGATTGCGATTCGTTGCTTTGGGCTCATCTTCGATTCTCCAGACTGTCGTGTAGCCAGGTGGGCGAGAGATCTCCCGTGGCGCCAGCCAATGCAATGAGCGCCGTGATCTCGCCGTGTTCGGCGCGCACGAGGTCGGCACGGGCCGTGAACACGTCCGCTTCGGCACGAAGAAAGTCCGATTGCACACCGGCACCGGCGGACAGGGCGAGTTGTTCGATCCGTGCAACTTCCTCCACATGGGTGACGGCCGCGGTCAGGGCTGTCACGCGTGCTCGATTCTCCAATACCTTTGCTGTCAGACGATCGACGCCGATAGCGAGCTCGAGTTCGCGCGCACGCAACGATGACTCGGCGGCTTCACGTGCGGCTGCGGCACCTGCGATTCGGTGCACACGTGCACCGCCAGTGAAAATGGGGTACGACACCGCGATCCCACCTTGCCATTCCCCTGTGAGATCCACACCAGAACCTGCGTACGTCACGACCGCCGCTGCGAGTTGTATCGTGGGAAACCAAGATGCCCGTGTACCGCGCTCGGCGGCGCGTTTGGCCTCCACGTCGTAGCGGGCCGTTGTGATTTGCGGGTTGGCTTCAATTGCGCGACTGACGAGCTGATCTACGTTGAGCGCATTGATGCGGGTGGTGACGACTGATGTAAGCTGTGGCGGGCTGATCGCATCCGTCCGCACCGCCAACCGACGTGCCAATTCATGCGCGGATGCCTCGAACTGTTGGGCCGTGGCGACCTTGCTCGCGGTTGCGATGGCCAACGCCGCGTCCGCGCGTAACAGGGAAACTCTCGGAGTGCGTCCCACGTCGAATAACTGCTGAACCCGGTCGCGTTCCCCGCGTAGCGAGTTCAGTCTTCGGTCCTCGGCAACGTTCAACTCTCGCCATGCAATGACCGACAGGTACGTTGTGGCCACCGCTTCGATGACTGTCATCTCGACACCATTTGTTGTTGCGCTTGCCGAGTGTTGCGTGGCCTCCGCCTCTCGAATCGTCGCGCGGCGTGCTCCACCGTCAAAAAGTGTGTACGCTGCTGTCCAGCGGCTTTGCACGAGCGTTCTCGCAAACATTGGTGGAGCAGTTGGATCGAAGCGATGAAGAGGCGCGGCTATCATCGCCTCTTTGAAACGGGTTGCCGTACCCTCCGCAGATAGACTTGGCAATAACGTGGCGGTTGTTGCCCGGACTGCGGCGGCGGCTGCCTTCTCCTGTGCGTATGCGGCCGCCATTCGGGGATCCACCGAAAGACCACGCTCAATGGCTTCGAACAACGTCCGCACAATCACGTCCTGCCGTGAGTCTGTTGATATCGTCTGCGCGTGGAGGGCCGTGATGTTGCTTAACACCATCGCGAAGACTGTGACGATGAATCGTTGGTAGCTGCCCATCGTCATGTCTGTTTTCTCAACCCAACATGGTCGGTCCGCAACGGGGTGAGGCCCGCGTCGGATTGATCGAAGCCGACAGCCTCGTGAAGCGCCCGCCGATAGATGGCGAAGAAAATCGGTTGGCTACCAGACGTCAGCGCCAGCATTTGTGGAGCCCCGCTCCGGACGGTGCCCTCCTTTTGTCCAGCCTCGACAAAAACCGTGAGTTGGCCAATGACGGTTTTCATTGTCAACAAGGCCGGTGGAGGAAGCGGCTCTTTTGCGGCGAGCGCATGTAAGATCAGACGCGGGACATCCGGGTTCTGTCCGAGGTATGCAAAAAGGTCCCGTATCAGGGTCTCGATCTTTTGGAGGGCACTACCCGGAACATCGTCGAGATTTGCGATTTGCTTGCGGACGGGGGCAGTGGCGTCGTCGAGTACCGCGTGGTACAACCCAAGCTTGGAGCCGAAGTGATAGGTCACGGCGCCAATATTGGCTTGTGAGGCCGCGGCGATGGCTCTGATGGTGGTCCCACGAAATCCGTCGCTTGCGAACAGAGTTCGTGCGGTTGCTATGAGTACATCCCTAGTGGAAATATCATTCGAACGTTTGTAGGAATTCATACGCTTGTATGATAATGAGGTTCTATCAAAGCGCAAGGACGTTCAGAAGTTTCGGCTTACGCTCTTATCGGCGGCGAGGACGCAGCCAGTTCAACGGGTCTAATGGAATTGGGGTTTCAGAGTCCGGCGGTGCTTGCCGCAGCTGGAATTCAACGTGCGGGCCGTGGTCGGAGTTCTCCCCGCCGGATTCGCCCACAATATCTCCGTCTCGAATTTGCTGACCGTCTCTTACCGTGATTCGTGAGAGGTACAGATATAACGTGTAGTACCCGCCACCGTGACTTACCCAAACACTTGGACCGTAGGTGCCGTAGTTGGCGGCCCACACCACTTGACCGCTTCTCACAACCTGGACCGGCGTACCGACGGGGGCGCGGATTCCGATTCCCTGATTTACCAGACGTGTACCGTCCGTAAACCTCTCCGTGCCAACCTCGTAAATGACCTCTCCGTCCACCGGCCACTCGAGCGCACCCATGTCTGTCGCTGACAGCGTTGAAACGTCGAATACACCCGATGCTCGCCGTGCACGTTCGAGTGCTGATATGGATGCGGCGATCCGCTCCTCATCACGCACCAGGCTTTGCAGGCGGGTTGCCGTTTGTTGCTCCGATCTCTGCATGCTTGCTAGCGTGCGACGTCGTTGACGTTCCAAGTTGGCGAACTGTTGCAGTTCCACGTCTCGGGCTTGCCGCTGGTTGTCTACTTCCACCCGAATGTCGAGTAAGTCACGTCGTTGGGCCCCAATTTGGCTTTGGAGCTGTCGGATGTCCCCCACGATACGACGGTCCTGCCTGCTGACCAGGTAGAGGTATTTATAGCGGCTCAGGAGGTCACCGAAACTTTCGGCTACCAGGAGTACCTGAAATGCCCAGAGGGTGCCGCGTTTGTATATCTCGGTGACACGCCGCGTGAGCACCACTTCCTTTTCGGTGACCGCGTCCTCGGCCAGGACGAGCTCAAACGTAATGGTGTCGAGCTGAGTTGAGAGCCCGTTGATCTGGCGATCGAGTTCACGTACCAGGCGAACGGTGGCGGTTCTCTGCTGGTCTAAGTTGGTGAGTTCTGTCGTGACGTCCCGTGCCCGGCCGCGCAACGTGGACAACTCGGATTGGAGGGATTCGCGTTCGTTGCGAATCTGCTCCAAACGATCCCGGTTTTCTCTGATTTGCCGGTCTATGTCGCGTCGTTGCGCATCCGCCGGCCACGAGACCGCCGTGGTGAGGGCGATGACCGCAAAAATGATGCACTTCATACTTTGCGGAGGTGTCGTCCCACGCTAGTTGCGCTAGCGATAAGTCCAAGTGCCAACCCGAACAGGACAATGAGAGCCGCTTGGCCGAAGGAAAAGAAGGACACCTCGAACAGGGTGCGGTTGATTGTATAAAACGCAGCGAAGTTGAGCCCCACCGCAACAAGTCCTCCCAGAGCGCCTTTGAGACCTCCTTCAACCAAGAAGGGCCGGCGCACGAATCCGTCGGTCGCTCCAACTAACCGCATGATTGAGATCTCTGTGGCTCGTTGCAGCACCGACATACGAATGGTCGTGCCAATGATGATCACTGACGCGAGTGCAAACGCACCACCAATCAGCAGTCCCACAATCCCGGCGACACGGCGCAAGCTGTCGAGTTTCTCCACCCAGTCCTGTCCGTAACGTATGTCTTCGGCAAACGCGAACCCCGATAACCGTTCGGCCACGGCCTGCGCCGATTCGGTGTTACGGTATCCTGGCAGCAATTGGACTTCGAGTGATGCGGGGAGCGGGTTTGTCTCGAGTTCTGAAAATATGCCTTGGAACTCAACCAGCTCTTCGTTGGCGCGGAGTAACGCTTCTTCTTCCGTTACGTAAACGACTGTTGCGACCTCGGGGAACGCCTCGATGTCTTCGATGGCGACCGTGGCGATTTCGATTGGCGTCCCGCGTGTCAGATACATCACGATCTCCACGCGTTCCTCTATGCTACGCAACGTGTTTCGAAGGTTGAGCGCAACGAGGGCGAACAACCCCACCACGAAAAGCGCGAACGCGATGGTCGTGATGGACAGAAGCGACAATGCGGGCCAACGCCGAAAAGTGAGCAACGCTTCGCGGAGCGTAAGGTTCATCGGACTGTCTCCTCCAATTGTTCGTCCACGGCTGAATCGAATACGATCACGCCGTCCTGAAGTTCCACTGAACGGTAGTGCGTTTGACGAACGA
>JAZDDD010000802.1:0-2050 GCA_036679545.1 Gemmatimonadota bacterium
GACTTCCGTAGCAAAATCGCGAAACCGGTCCAGTGACTCCCAATCCGGAAACCGCGGTGTAGAAACGGCGGGTTCTCCTTCTTTCAGGCCCCGCACCTCGGCAATCTTGCCTTTGACTTTGTCGCCCGGTAGATGACCGCCTGTCCCGGTTTTGGCTCCCTGGCCACCCTTAAAATGGAAAGCTTGGGTTTTCAGAACTTTGTCCCACGAAAAACCAAAGCGAGCCGACGCCAGTTCGTAGAAGTAACGACTGTTGGCCTCCTGTTCCTCGGGGAGCATACCACCCTCTCCGGAACAAATACCGGTCCCGGCTTTTTCGGCGCCCATGGACAAGGCGATCTTGGCCTCCTCCGATAGCGCACCGAAGCTCATGTCCGATACGAACAGTGGGATTTCCAGCCGAAGTGGTTTTTTGGCGTTAGGACCAATAACCAGTTCGGTGCCAACGTCCGCGTCGTCCAGCTGAGGCAATGTTGCGAGCTGGGCGGTCAGTATTTGCAGTTGGTCCCAACGGGGTAAATCGGGCGCCGGAATGCCCATCGCCGAGACGGGTCCGTGCTGGCCATGGGACAACCCTTGGGTGGCAAGGGAATGGATGAAACCAGTATGCGGTTCTTCCGGGGTTCCGTGTACATCTTGGTACACCCCCTGATAGGCCTCTCGATCATACGGCTGCGGGTTTTCAAGCGCCCATTGGCGAACTTCGTCCGCATCGACCCAGACACCACCGTCTTCCACCCAACTCTTGAACTTGCGAAGGCGTTCGCTGTTGTTGTACGCGCTGACACCCGTGTCTAAACGGTAGTCCCAGTTGTGTACACCACATATCAAATTGTCGCCCTGCACCGAGCCATCCGCCAAAAGCGCACCGCGATGCAAACATCGCCCGTACAGCACGGAGACTTGGTCGTCGAACTTGATGACGACGAGATCCACGTTTTCGACGAGTGCATGAGCGGGCTCACGGTTGGCCAGGCCATCCCAATCGGCGATTCGAGTTCCGGTCATTGTTGAACGCTTCAGCTAAGGGGCGCGAAGAAGTTGCAAGTTGCGAAGCGAAACTACCTACGGCAGCGGCGTGTGGTAAGGATCATCGGCCGTCACGCAAAGAACGCATCCGCATGCCACGAATCTTGCGCACGTGCTTCCCACTTCCCATCACGGAAATCTCCAACGGACGCTACTGTATTATTGAATACGGTCGTTTCCAGCGTCACACCGCCCTTATCGACCAGATCGGAGAATTCAGCTCGTGTGGCACGCCGAATGGATCCGTTGTCGCGATAGCTCACCGGAGCATGGTCCAGCAGTGTGAGGTCCAAATCGGCTTCGAGTTTCTTGAGCGAACGGACCAGCGCATCAATCGAACAGCCGGACACGCCCGCGGCTTGCTCATCAACGGCAACCAACAAAAACCGGTCGTGAGCCATGTGCCGAGCAGCGGTCAACGGGACACCGTGCGCGGCCCAGGTTTCGAGGAATACATCGACCTCGGCCAGAACCGAGTCCCGCTCGGACTCCGTGAGTGCGCGATCCGCACTAAAGACCCACAGTCGGGCATGAGGTGGCATGTTTTGGAAGTCGATTTTTGGCATGGTTCCCGTATCCTTACGTGGGGCTTGCTAGGATTATCTATGGTTGCTGACGTTTAGTCCACCGGTCAGACCGGCTAATCCCCACCTCTCACAAACACCCCACAAACCCACTAATATTCCCGCCACCCATCATTCACAACGGATCCCCCCATGTCAGGTCCTGTCGCCATCGTTACGGGCGCGTCTTCCGGTATCGGTGCCGCCACCGCCAAGCTACTTGCCGCGCAGGGGTACAGGGTCGTTCTGGCCGCCCGACGCATGGATCGAATGGCGGACCTCACGTCCGAGATTGGTGCCAACGGAGGTGAGGCGTTGGCCGTTGCGATGGACGTGACGATCAGAGCGCAAGTCGATTCGATGTTCACACAAGCCACAGAAACGTTTGGTGCGGTGAACGTGCTCGTCAACAACGCCGGTGTCATGCCCCTTTCCCCGATCACAGAGTTACGTGTCGA
>JAZDDD010000803.1:0-5053 GCA_036679545.1 Gemmatimonadota bacterium
GATGATCAGGACGGGCGATTGGTCGACATACTTCGAGAACTCCGTGGAGCTGTCACAGGCAGTGCCCATCACCTATACGCTCAGAAATCTGGTTGGCGATGGCGCAATCGCCGCCGTAACTGAGGCGACAGAGTACACCATCACCACTTGTTCGCCCAAACCACTCGTACCGGGCGTGTTCGACTTCGACCTGGTACAAGTGCTGACCGTGCCACTCACACCTGGCTATCAGACGCTGGTCGGGGATTTCAACAACGATCAAAGAGACGACTTGCTATTCAACTACCGGTCCGGCTCGGACAACCTCGTATCGATCGCGTTAGCGCAAATCGACCGTACCCATTTGGTGCAAGACTCGGTGCGCAACACTGAACAACCGGCGGAGGGTTGGTCGCTGTACGAAGTTCACGTTGGTGACTTCAACAACGACAACCAAGACGATCTCATCTGGAACAAGAAGGACGCCGAAAACGTGTTTTACGTTGGCTTGTCCAACGGCGATGGCACATTCCAGTGGGGGCCGCGTGTGACACACCCCAACGGCGGTTGGAGTGCCTATCAAACCATCATCGCTGACATAGACGGTGTAAATGGCGACGACATTGTGTGGAACGTGGCCAGTGGCGGACAGAATCGGACATACATCGGACTGTCGCAGGGAGATGGTACGTTTGATACAAGCACACCAGCCTACAACGCCGCCGGGACCGCATCGTGGGGCGGCACGAGAATGTTCATTGACGACGTCAATGGCGACGGCACGGTCGATCTTATGTTCAATAGGATCACGAACAACAACGATATGTGGGTCGCGCCCGGCAACCGCGACGGAACGTTCGGTGCCACGATCTACACGAAGTACGGAACGAATGGATGGGGTGACTACAAAACGCTCCTCGGCAATTTCAACAATACGATCCCCCGCAGAGCGGATCTCTTCTTGATTGCCGACGCCCGCGTGGACATTCCAATTCATCGCGCCCGTGGAAACGGCAACTATCAATTCGACGTCCTGGGTTGGCAGCATGTACCGGACAACGCAGATAACACGGGACCATTCGAGATTCGGATAGGTGACGTCGATGCCGACGGGGACGACGATGTCATCTTCTTAGACCTCGACAGCTCGGACAACAAACCCGTCACGTCCAACAACGTGAAGATCTGGGTCGGGTTGGGCACCGAAGACGAACTCGGCAATCGATTTGACTTTGGTCCGATTGACCAAACACACCCGGTGACCGACTCGTGGAATCAATACGAGGTGTTCGTTCTTGATGTCAACGCTGACAACAAAGCGGACATCATCCTGAGTTGGAACACGAGTCCGCACAACATTTATGTGATACACGCGAAGTAGGACAGCGCAACGCTCAACGTTCAACACTCAACATTCAACGCTCAGCATCAACGTTCAACACTCAACTTTCAGGGACGGTTGGGTGTTGAGCGGTGAGTTTTACCGCAGCTTGCCGAGTTGGACGGTGAGTCCGATTCCGCCAAACGATTGTTCCGAATTGATGTTAGCGAAGCCATGGATACCGAGACCAAGAAAACCTAAACCAATCCACGCTACATCGAGTGCTAACGGGAGGCCGATTGTAGCTGAGATTTCCTCGCATGCGTCAAAGAAATTCGCGCAGCGATGACCGTCCACGATCGCAACACCGGCTGATGCAGTGATTCGACTGCCCGATGTTCGCGATGCAAGTCCATACATAAGAGCAAAATCCCAAAAGTCATCGTCAAAGAGATTAAACGTCGTCGCCGATCGAACCGAAATCACATGACTACGTATTTGAGATGACGCGCCGAGCATGATCGCAGCGTTGTCCCCGCCCGTGGCGTAGCCCGCCGCTATTTGGGCCCATACGGCCACTTCTGACGTGCTTCCGTTGTCCTGTGCCGCGGTCCAGGTCGGGATGACCGCGATCAAGACGAGTGGGCCGGCAATACGCTGTATCCAAGTGATTCCCTTTAGCATTCTAGTCCTCGCTGAACGGCGAGTTAGTCACGACAGAAACGCACCGAAGACGACACGAGCGAATCGAACATACCGGCTGCCTGCAAGGCCAGTGCCACGCACCGCTAGTGGCGTTGCACGGTCCAAGGGTGCCGCAAGGGGTCGCTAGGGAGCGGCATTTGCTCTAGATTCGCGTCGATCGATTCAGCGTTTCCGCACAACCGGGAGTGACGACGTGAATCTATTGAGCCAGAAACACCGACTCGGGGCATTGGCGGTTGCCATCGTTGGCTGCGCGACCGGTAGCGATGGGCAACCTTCGGAATCAAGCACGGCCGATTCGGCACGCCCCAACTTCGTCGTGATCGTGGTGGATGATCTGCGGTGGGATGAGCTGGGCGTGGCTGGGCACCCTTATCTCGAAACCCCCAACATCGATCGGCTTGCGGCCGAAGGGGCCTACTTTACCGAATCATTCCACGCGGTCGCGTTGTGCTCGCCAAATCGGGCAAGCATCCTCACCGGGCAATACCCCTCCCAGCATGGCATCATAGATAACGTCGCACGTAACCGCGCAAGCCACCGCCTGAAAACCTTCCCACAGGTTTTGCAGCAAGAGGGATATGAGACGGGGTTCTTGGGAAAATGGCACATGGGTAACGATCCAACGCCAAGACCGGGTTTTGATTTTTGGTCAGCCATTCCCGGTCAAGGCCGCGTTCACAACCCCATCTTCTTCGAGGACGGCGGGCAACATGAGGTCGAGGGTTATATCACCGATATCATTACCGACCGTGCAATCGGTTTTATCGAGCAAGAACGTACGGAACCGTTCTTTCTCTATATCGCGCACAAGGCAATCCATCCGAACGTCATTCAGCTTGACGACGGGTCAACCGACGGGAGTCTGCCTGGCGGGTTCATTCCCGCGGACAGACACGCCGGCCGCTATAGTAGTGAAGTCTTTCCACGGCGCGCGAACGTTCCCTCCAGTATCGACGAAGTCGGAAGCGCCGCTATGCGCAGTGCAATCGGACTGCGAACGTTAGGCGGCGGCAACCCGTTGACCGCCACGCCGGAAACGGACGAGACCACGATCCGCGGCCGGGCCGAGATGCTGTTGGCCGTCGATGAAGGCCTTGGGCGCATTCTTGAAACGCTCGAGCAGGCGGGTACGCTCGATCAAACGGTCATCATCCTAACAAGCGACAACGGGTACTTCTACGGCGAACACGGATTGAGCGTTGAACGTCGCATGCCGTTCGACGAGTCGATCCGCAACCCGTTGCTCATTCGTTATCCACCCGCGGTTGAAGCAGGAAGAGTAGTCAGCGATTTCGCGCTCACCGTGGATATTGCGCCGACCGTTTTGGAACTCGCTGGTGCCCCTATCGGCGAGCACATTCAGGGGCGTTCGTTGTTGCCAATCTTGCGAGGAGAAAAGGCGAATTGGCGGAAGTCTATTCTCGTCGAGTTCTACACCTACGAGAATCCATTCCCGTGGTTGGTAGACATGGATTATCGCCTGGTGCGAACGAAGCAGTACAAGTACGTGCACTGGATAAAACACCCTCCGGAACTCTACGACCTCGCAGCGGATCCGTTTGAGACACACAACGTGATTGACGAACCCGGCATGGCATCTGTCGCTCGAACACTGCGGTCCGAACTTGGCAGGCTTACTCTGGAAACGTTGGGGCTAGATGGCGGCTGAGCTGTTTCAGCCTCCAGGACTGCGCAGAGCCGGTATGAGAAGCAGGACGATCTGGATGACGCTCAAAAGCGTTCCAAATGGCAAGTACCAGAGGCCAAGAACCGCAAAGAGAAGCATTCCGGACCAAGCCCAAGAGATTCGTAACGCGAAACAGACCATGACAAGGAGCCACCCTGCTCCCAGGGCGACGTGAATCGATTTCATTAAGGTAGATCGCGGTTCGATCCCGACAGTGGAAACAATGTTGGCCCACGGGCCCAATTGACCGGCGTGCCGCCCCGACTTGGGGGTGACATAGTCACCCACGACAAGCGCCCGACTCCCATCGAACGCGAGCCAACCTCCCTCAATGAATGCCAAAGCCAGTACCATCCAGCCAAGCCAATGCATCTTTGTTGACCTCCCGCATTTTCCGTTCGGTTACACGTTTCTGTCCGAGACAATGTGGATATGCGACGCTCCCAACGTAATGGGGCCGCTGCGATAGGCACCAGTACAAAGCACCTTATCCGCCCCATCCGATCGGGTGAGACGATCCTCCGGGCCGGGTATTCTACAATTGGTGAGGCTCTGCACTCGGCACGCAACGACAAGAGGTCACCGCCTACAACAATGCACCTAACCGGCACCCTTTGCTGGCAGTTGGCGGCAGATTGGTCTGGTGCGCCAGAAGGGCCATGAACCCGGTGTCCGTCATGTTTGTTGGGGCTTCGTAGGTGTTCGAACGGCCAGCACGCACTAACTGGAGATACACATATCAGATGCATACGTGGCGCGGCGTACTGTTTTGGTTGGTGGTCATGCCCCTGGTGCTACCGGGGACCCTGAAGGCACAGACCGAGGAATCGACGAGGGCGATCACGGACCGTTACCTCGACCTGACATTCAGTCAGCAATACGATGCACTTCTCGATGTCTACGCGCCGGACGCCGTTTTCACAGACCCGACAAGCGACGTATTCCAAGGACCCGTCTCCCAGGGCGCCGTTCGGGGAGCAGAAGCAATTGTGGCGATGCAAAAGGGTTGGGGGCTTGCCCAGGCCACGTTCGAACAGCGAGCGTCGTTTACCGTGGGTGAATACACACTCTATCGCGGAACGCTCACGACCCGATACAACGGCTCAGACATTCAAACTCCGATTCCCTTCGTAACCGTGCTACAAGCGGCGAATGGCCGAATTGTGGCGCGCACGGACTTTGGCGAGTACATCGAATCGTTTGGGCTCGGAGACCAGTTCGATACGAACACCGAGACCACGCGAGACATCGCATGGCGTTATCTCCGCGCGTACCTCGATGGAGATCTGGAGACACAGACCACGTTGGCAGCCGAAAACATCCGTTTCCAGGACCCAACGGCAAAAGTGTACGGCCCC
>JAZDDD010000804.1:0-3416 GCA_036679545.1 Gemmatimonadota bacterium
GCCGCGCCTCATGGAACTCGGCCTCAGAGTGTTTCTGCCTGCAGGCATCGTCAGAGAGGACGTGGTCGGTAGCCTCTCCGAAGAGTTTGCTGACATGTGCGCAACACGTGGGAAGTCATACGCGCGTCGTTGGTATCGCCGTCAGGCGTTCGGAATAGTTGTTCGCGCGATTTGGACGCGCATTGGGTCGTTTCGCAATACCAAGACAGGCTGGCCCCCGTCGCGTTCATCACGCCCACGCCCTAAACGGAGCTTCGACATGTCGTCTTTTGTGATTGACATCAAACACGCGTTCCGGAGCTTTCGCTCCACACCCGGTCTTGTAGCGGCCGCGCTAATTACGTTGGCGCTCGGTGTGGGTGCGAACACGGCGATGTTTTCCATCGTAAACGGCATACTGCTGGCGCCGCTCGGCTATCCGGACGAGGATGCGGTGGTTGCTGTCTGGGCAGAAAAAAGGCATTCGACCCTGATGATTGAGGAGATCAAAGATGCGACGACATCGTTCGCGGCGATCTCAGGACTCGATTCCAGACAATACACGTTGGTCGGGGGTGACGAGCCTGAGGTCATTGGCGGTGAGGTAGTCGGGACCGAACACTTTGAAGTTATTGGCCTCGCACCCGTCTTGGGACGGTCTTTTTTTCCGGAAGATGCCGTACGAGCAAACGGACCGGTGGTGATCCTGTCTCACGAGTTTTGGACGCGTCGTTTCGGAGCGGATCCTTCGTTGGTGGGTCAGATGATCGATCTATCAGGTGGTGGGGCAGAGCGGCATCTTGTGGTGGGCATTCTACCGCCGAACTTTCCGAGTTGGTGGGCGGCCACCCAGGTGTGGGTCCCGATCGTCGTGGACGAGAACACGCCGGGGTACTCGTTGTCATATGGTACACGGGTGATCGCGCGGCTTGCACCGGGGGTCCGGGTGGAGGTAGCGAGTCAGGAGATGGCTCGACTCGTCCCGAGTTTCGCCGAGCAGCACCCAACGCAGTTTCGCAACGTACGTCACAGCCCAATTGACGTGCTGCCATTGCACGAGTTGGCGGTGCGTGAGATCCGTGGGCGCCTGCTGCTGATGCTTGGGGCCGTGACCATGGTGTTATTGATCGCGTGCACGAACGTTGCCAATCTGCTGTTGGCTCGCGGCGTTGGCAGGCGGCACGAGATTGGTTTGCGACTTGCACTCGGTGCGAGTCGCGCACGTGTTGCCCGCATGGTGTTCACCGAAAGCGCACTGCTTGCGCTTGTTGGCGGAACGCTCGGCATTGGGGCAGCCTCGATCTCTCTGCCGGTGATTGTGTCTCAGATTCAGAACAACCTCCCGCGGACGGCGTACATCCAACTCGACCTACGGGTCCTCGCGTTCGGACTAGCGGCATCGGTTCTGGCCGGTCTGCTCTTTGGCGTTGGACCGGCGGTGCGCGCCGCAGGGCAAGAACCGGCTCAGGCCATGGGTGATGCAACCCGTAGCGGTGGCACCAGCAGACGGCGCGTCCGTTTGACCGATTTGCTGGTCACGACGGAGATCGCCTTGTCCGTGGTCCTTGTACTTGGTGCCGGACTCATGCTCAAGAGTCTCTGGCGTCTCTCGGACGTCGATCCCGGATTCGACGGTTCTCGGACGCTCACCATGCGTTTCATGATGCCGGCGGGCAGATACGATTCGACCGACGCACGTCGGGCGTTTTTCGATGACGTCACGGCACGAATCAAGGCGTTACCCGGTGTGGAACAGGTGGCGTGGTCCAATTTTCTGCCACTCTTCCGCGGTAGGGCGGGGATACCATACCTGGTCGAAGGCCAGGAGCCACCCGCCGGAGCGCCCTCAGTTGTTGGGAGCTACAAAGTCGTTTCGCCGGAGTTCTTCGAGATCATGGAGATGCCATTGCTGATGGGTCGCGCATTCGGTCCACAAGACGTCGAGGACGCCGACATGGGGACGGTCCTTATTAACGAGGCTATGGCTAAACGGCATTGGAGTGACGGCTCGCCCATCGACGCAACCCTTCTCACGGCCAGCACGCGGGAACCGTTTGCCCGCGTCGTAGGTGTCGTGGGGGACATTCGTCAGACGAGGTTGACCGAGGAGCCGGAGCCAGAGTTTTATTTCCTCGGGTCACAGAGCGGTTACGACTACAACTATTTGCTGCTTCGTGGAACTGCGGATCCCATCACACTTGCAACGCCTGCCAAGACCACCCTTCGCGCGACGGCGCCTGATATTCCGATTCTCGACGTTCAGACGATGGCGGATGTGGTGGAACAAAACCTGGGATCGTCAAAGTTTTATTTGGTTTTGTTTGGCGCGTTTGCCGCGCTCGCGCTTGCGTTGGGGGTCATTGGTGTTTACGGGGTGATGGCCTATGCGATAAGCCAACGAACCAAAGAGATCGGCGTTCGCGCCGCCCTTGGCGCCACGCGCCGCACCATTCTTGTCTCAACAATCATGAAAGGCATGACGTCGGTTGGAACCGGAATCGTTGTTGGTCTGGTCAGTGCCCTTGTTGTCAGTCGTCTGTTTGCCAGTCTCCTCTATGAGGTTCAACCGAACGACGTCACCGTCTACCTCGCCGTTGCAGCCATTCTCGGTGTCGCGGGTGTGGTGGCGAACTCCGTGTCGGTTGGCAGTACAATCCGCCGCCCGACTTCGCAACAAGTTAGCCGGCATGATCCGCCATGCTTGTGCCGCATGTTGTCTGTGGCCTTGGCCGGTTGCGCGGGAGAATGACCTTCGGGTGCTTCGACAGCACCCGCGCCGCCATTCGAGTGTCGTGTCGAAGGACCGATCGATTACGCCGTTTCCCCACCAGACGGCAAGTTGGCGGGGCCGCATCACGATCCATCGTTTGGCGAGGCCGAGTACCAAACCATGATGGATGAGTTGTGGATCATCAACAACTTCGGTCAGTACCAGCAAGCCGATAAGACGACGGAGACGTATTTTCACGATGGTCTCGACGTCGTCGTACCCAACCGCACAAAGATGTTCTCGATCTGGTGTTGATTTGGAATCAGCTCGGCAACGCCAACGTCAATAGGACGTTTGTTTCAGGCCCCGATTTCCTCGCCATGAATCGGGCCGTGGCAACAGCTAACCCGAAGCCACTGTGCTGGTCTCGTTCGGTCTAACGGCTCGCTCGGCCCACGAGCATATCAGGCTTGCGTCTTCCGACGTGATTCGCGCGGCGGGATGGATCAACCTGTACAAACGCGGGGGCATGATCCTCTCCCTTACATCGCGGCATATCCATGTCAGGCGCTGCACGGGTGTTGGTTCACGAGCGGGATCGGTTGACCACCGTGAGAAATCGAGGTTGGATCGTCCATGCTGGACGTCGTGTCGAACGAGCCATGACAACGGTGAAATGTGCGAGTACCATGGGTAATGAGTTTCTGCTGAATGGCAATCGAAGCAT
>JAZDDD010000805.1:0-6731 GCA_036679545.1 Gemmatimonadota bacterium
CAACAGTTGGACGTATAGGCATCAGGCGTGCCCGGCGTGTTTGTCGAGATTTAACAGTCTCGTAACTCGTTATATGATAATGGTTTGTAACGCCAAGATTGGAGCTGAATGGCGAGGAAGTGCGTCTGAAACAGACCTAAAATCCCAAACCGTTGGGAAGTTCCCAGTATACGGGGAATGTGTTGCAAGCCGTTGAAGAATAATGCTTTAGGTCAATTTATCATCATCCCTCCCCCAAATATTGGGATAACGAAAAATGCAGTCCGGCCGGGCTGTGTACCTTCATGTCACCGCCGGGCGAAAACTCATACGCAGCTCGTGTAATAGAATCGTTGCACAGGGGACAGTGCAATAAGTCTTGTGCGGCCATTGAGCCGTCTTGCCGGTCAACCGTCGTCGACCGATTGGTCGACAGGAAGGATGGGGCAACATGCGTAAGCCAAACCGTTTGGTATCGGTCCCCGTGATTCTTGGAGTTGTTGCGTTGAGTGTTTTGCCAATGAACCCGGCAGTGGGCCAGGAAAAGTCACTCTACGAACGACTCGGCGGCTACGAAGCAGAAAAATATCAATCTGGTCTGCAACGTCACAGGTGGTCCCTGTAAGATCCTCAGCCGACCCGCGAGAACCGTTCACGACGGACTCGGCATCACTGAGGCAGACTTTGAGGTCGTTTTCAACCATCTGGTGGACACGCTCGACGGATTCAACGTACCCGCCGGGGAGAAACAAGAACTGCTCGCGATCATCCGGACGCTCAGGGCGGACATCGTTCAAGGCAGTTCATAGTCCAACCGGCGTCTACCTGCCTGACACGAGGTTTCAGCCATGAACGCTGCCGAACTGTTCGTTCATTGTTTAGAAAACGAAGGTGTACAATTCATCTTCGGTATTCCAGGAGAAGAGAACATTGACGTGATGGATGCGTTGCTCGATAGCGAGTTGCGGTTCATAACGACGCGTCACGAGCAGGGGGCAGCATTCATGGCGGATGTCTACGGTCGCCTCACGGGCAGGGCGGGAGTATGTCTCGCCACATTGGGACCCGGTGCAACCAACCTCGTGACGGGTATCGCGGACGCGAACATGGATCGGTCACCCGTCGTGGCTATCGCGGGGCAGGCTGCGACGACACGTATGCACAAGGAGAGTCACCAGTACCTGGATTTGGTCGGTCTCTTTCGGCCGATAACCAAGTACAGTAGTCAGATCGGTGAGCCGGAGATCATCTCCGAAGTGATCCGCAAAGCGTTCAAGCAGGCGGAAGCCGAAAAGCCCGGCGCCAGTTTTATCGCCTTGCCGGAGAACATCGCGGGGCGCGTTGTAGAAAATCGAAGCCCGCTGAAGGTGCAACACGCCATGGTGCCCACCCCGCCCAGCGAGAAAATGACACAAGCGGCCAAACTCATATCCAACGCGATGTATCCCATTGTGATGGCGGGCAACGGTGTTATCCGCGCCGGAGCGACTGACGAGTTGGTCGCGTTTGTGGAACGCTTGAAGATTCCCGTCGCTAACACATTCATGGCGAAAGGGGCGGTCCCGTCAGCTCATCCACAAAGTCTGGGCACAGTCGGTTTGCAGGCACACGACTACGTTAGCTGTGGTTTTGATCGTGCAGATGTCATTGTGTGTGTTGGCTATGACATGGTGGAGTACCACCCTTACTTATGGCATCCAGACCGTGATCGTCAGATCATCCATATTGATTCCACTCCAGCCGAGGTGGACGAACACTATATTCTGGCATCGGGTGTGATCGGTAACATCGGTGAGGCGCTCACACGCATTGCGGCGGAGGCAACACCGCGAAAAAATTTTCAAGCCGCCACCTTGAGGCAGACGATTGCGGATGAACTGTCGGAGCATGCGCAGGACCAATCTTTCCCGATGAAACCACAAAGAATCGTCTGGGATCTGCGGCAGGCCCTGGAACCCGATGACATCGTGGTCAGCGATGTCGGGGCCCACAAAATGTGGATGGCGCGGATGTACGAAGCCGAACGGCCCAATACGTGTATTATTTCAAACGGCTTTGCCTCCATGGGAATCGGTGTGCCGGGTGCCATCGCCGCTAAGCTTGCGTTTCCGGATCGGACCGCGGTGACCGTGACCGGTGACGCTGGCTTCCTGATGAACTCGCAGGAAATCGAAACCGCGCTCCGTGTTGGCGCTGCGATCGTTATCCTGATTTGGACCGACAGCCAGTACGGGCTCATCAAGTGGCACCAACTCCGCAAGTTCGATCGTCCGAGCAACATCGACTTTGGTAACCCAGATTTCGTAAAGTATGCTGAGAGCTTTGGTGCTAAAGGCTATCGGGTTGAAAGTGCCGCTGATCTTCTTCCGACGCTAGAAAAAGCCATCGCGGACGATACTGTCGTTGTCATCGATTGTCCGGTCGACTACTCGGAGAACATGAAGCTGACCGAGAAGTTGGGTCAGTTGGTTTGTGCGATTTGATATCTAGACAAAGGGGCTTCGTTGCTGGCCGATAAAGAACTTGCGGGGAAAAAGAATTCCGTTCTTGTGCCCGAACACTTCCCACTGATGGTTCCCGGTGCCACCCCGGACAAAACGTACGCTGACGTACAGGCACCCTACGACGGTAGCCTCATTGGCACCGTAGAGCGCACTGATCTCGTTGGAGTTGATGTAGCCCTCGAGACCGCGCATCGTCTCTTTCGAGATCGAGACAGGTGGCTCCCCGCACATGAACGGATTGGTATCCTCCAACACGCAGCGGCCATCATGGCTGAACGAAGGGATGAACTCGCGATCGAATCTGCTCGGGAGGGAGGGAAGCCACTGATCGATTCGTTGGTCGAGGCGGACCGGGCGGTCGACAGTATCAAGAGCTGTGCAGAGCACCTGCGAACGCAAAGTGGTGCCGAGATTCCAATGGGACTCAATGCTGGTTCCAGCGGGCGGTTGGCTTTTACACGGCACGAGCCCATCGGTGTGGTTGTGGCGTTCAGCGCGTTTAACCACCCGTTGAACCTGGTGGCGCATCAAATCGGCCCGGCCATTGCGACGGGATGTCCGGTTATCATCAAGCCAGCCGAAGCTACGCCCCTATCGTGTATGCGTCTTGTCAGAATTTTTAGAGAGGCGGGTCTGCCCGCAGAGTGGTGTCAGGCTCTGCAAACAACTGATTTGGATGTTGCTGGCGCTCTGATGAGCGATCCGCGAGTTGCGTTCTTCAGTTTCATCGGCAGCGATCGCGTGGGGTGGATGCTCCGTTCGAAACTGGCGCCCGGTACGCGGTGTGCCCTCGAGCACGGCGGCGCGGCACCGGTGATTGTTGCCAAGGACGCCGACCTGGACAATGCTCTCCCCCTCCTCAGCAAGGGCGGGTTTTATCACGCCGGTCAAGTGTGTGTGTCCGTGCAGCGTGTGTTTGCGGACGAGCGGATTGCGCGTGACTTGGCAAATAAGCTAGCGGACGTGAGCAAAGCATTGAAAGTGGGAGATCCCACCTTGAAAGACACGGAAGTCGGCCCACTGATCAGGGAAGCCGAAGTGCGTCGCGTACACGAATGGGTGGGAGAGGCAGTCGATCGTGGAGCGGAGGTTCTGTCCGGCGGTGAACCTTTTATGAGCCGTTGCTACACGCCCACCGTTTTGTTCAATCCACCGAGGGATACGAGAGTGAGCACCAACGAGATCTTTGGTCCGGTGATCTGTGTTTACCCCTTCGATGATTTGGATGCAGCTATTGTGCAGGCGAACGCATTGCCGGTAGCATTCCAAGCGGCCGTGTTTACTCGTGATGTTGACACCGCGTTGCGAGCGGCGCGGCGACTCGATGCGTCGGCGGTGATGGTGAACGACCACACGGCATTCCGTGTCGATTGGATGCCCTTCGCCGGTATCAAACGCTCAGGACTTGGTACGGGCGGGATTCCTTATACGATGCGCGACATGCAAATTGAGAAGATGGTCGTGATCCGTTCGTCGGAACTTTGACGTCGCGTGGAAAGTCGCGTAGCTCGCGCAAGGCACCGTGCCGGATTTCCACTTCTTCGCGACGGACGATCGATTGGCCACAACGATCACATCGAATCGTCTTCTTCTTGAATCGCGCCAACTTGACCTCAGCTCGCCCCTGACCCACAAATCAACCCGGTCCGAGTGCCTGCCTGTTCACGCGATTGTTAGGCATTCCCCAACGCCTTGATGATTGTTCCTCACACTGCCATCATTACGAGTGTTACATCAACAAACGATTGACCTTCGTCAACGTCTGGCTCTCGCCGATCCGTGTCCTGTCACGTGGACGCGGGCTGATGCCGTCTCCAAAGACGGGTATACGCGCGAAAGGGTGGAGTACCATGGGCTCGAGGGCGACCTGATCCCAGCGTTGCTCTTTACGCCAACAATCGGGCCGGTCCGTGGCGGCGTCGTGGTGTTCCATCAGCACAACGGCGAGTTCCATCTCGGGAAGAGTGAAGTGGCGGGCATCGCGGGTGACCGTTTCCAAGCTTTCGGCCCGGCCTTGGCGCGAGAAGGTATCGTGGTCCTCGCACCGGACGCAATCACCTTCGAGGATCGTCGAACTTGCGGCCGTGGCATCGAGCCCCATGAGGATGACTGGCTCCAGCACTACAACGCCATGGCGTATCGCCTGGTCAACGGTGATCTGTTGATGCGGAAGGCGCTGGATGACGCCCAACGAGCCATCAGTGTCTTGACGCAGGTGGCCGGCACTCCCAATGGTCCAGTTGGCGTGATCGGTCATTCATACGGGGGTACCACCGCCCTGTACCTCGCGGCCATTGACCAGCGGTGTCGGTTCGCGTGCATCAGCGGGGCATTGTGCAGCCTCGCCGCGCGCCAGGCCCAAGGCACCGGTATCGGCATGTTCGAACTCGTCCCCGGGCTAGCCAGCCGGATGGATGCCCACGACTTGCTGCAGGCCATCACACCGCGCCCCACCTTTATTGTGTCTGCTACGCAGGATCCCTATTCGGCCGACGCGGTGGAGGTCGTGGCTCGCGTTCAATCCGACCGTATCGCGACCTTGCGGGTTGAAGGTACCCATGCGCTCGATCAGCCACGGTTCGACGCCATCGTCACATGGTCGGGGCGCACCGTGGGTGATTTAGGGGACGCCTAACACCCTCTTCCATCAGCTGCGGGCGACTCCTCAGAGCGTCTCGCGTATTCTTGGCTGTTGCAACGCTCCCGCGGCGCGCACAAACCAATAACATCCTTGTCGCCGAGGACCGGATTGTGCTCACCGGAATGCCTTTGACCTTCGCTGTGTCGCCCCATAGCTTGACGGGATGTGCGAGGCCAAGCAACAACCCTTGTCGCGTGAGGGCACGGCACCTTTTGCGGCCGCGATGCTCGCCGCAGCGTTTCTTCTCTTCCAAATTCAACCATTAATGGCCAACTACGTCCTGCCTTGGTTTGGGGGCGGGCCCGGTGTGTGGACGTCAGCCGTCTTGTTTTTCCAGGTTATGCTGCTCGTAGGTTACCTGTACGCCCACGCACTGGCAAAATACCTATCCCTCCGCGGACAGGTAGGTGTCCATCTGGTACTGGTGATGGTAGCGCTGGTAACGTTGCCGGTCGTTCCGGGCGCTGGCTTCCGGCCGGAAGACGCAACACGACCCATCATGCGCATTCTTGTCCTCCTGACGGCAACGGTGGGCTTGCCTTATGGTGTGCTGGCGGCCACGTCGCCCTTGTTGCAGTCTTGGATTGGCAAGCTCGGCCACACAACCCCGTACCGACTGTTTGCACTGTCGAATGCGGCGTCGCTTGTCGCGCTCCTGTCGTATCCGGTGTGGTTCGAGGCAAGCCTAACACGGCAGCAGCAGGTTCTGTTCTGGTCAGGTGGGTTCGCTGTCTTTACTGCCCTCATGCTAGTGTGCGCCACAAAGGCGTGGCGATTAGCACCGTCGAGACCGATGGGGCTCGCCAGACCTACGGGGTCCCCGGCAGCCAGACCTCCGAATCTCACGAGGGGCCTGTGGCTTGCGCTCTCGGCGACCGCCGTCGTTGTGATGCTCGCGTTTACCAACGAGTTGTCGCACAGCGTGGCTCCGATACCGTTCCTTTGGGTCTTGCCGCTCAGTCTATATCTCTTGTCATTCGTGATCACCTTTGACGGACGTCTGTACCGCCGCAATATCACGTTGATTGCGTTGATCCCTTCCATCGCGGCCGCCACGTGGGCTCTCCGTGCCGATCCGGACGTCGTTACTCAGGTGTTCATCTACGGCATTGCTGTTTTCGTCATGTGTACTGCTCTCCACGGCGAGTTGGCGCGATACAAACCCGACGTCACGCACTTAACAGAATTCTACCTCGTTATCGCCTCGGGCGGCGCGCTCGGTGGCAGTCTAGTGGCTGTGGGGGCACCCCTGTTGCTCACGGATTTTTTCGAGGCACACGTGGGAATCATCGGTTGCGGTGCAGTGATACTATGTAGTCTGGCGACCGATCCTACCTTCTCTACTCGTCTGGCGCCGCGGCGTGCCGTGTGGACGACACTTTTGGCCGCGTTCACCGTCTTGATTGTCGTGCTCGTGCAAGACACCATGGAAGATGACGTGATCGTCCTGTCTCAAACACGCAACTTTTACGGTGCGCACACCATCGCGCATGTGTGGCCCGAGGCCAACGGAGGATTGTACGAGTTGCGCAGCGGCGGTGTCAATCACGGGCTTCAAATGCGTGCTCCGGACAAACGAGGGTGGCCAACGATGTACTACTCAGAAC
>JAZDDD010000806.1:0-2513 GCA_036679545.1 Gemmatimonadota bacterium
AGAAGCAACGCCACCCACGTTGTACCACGCGCCGCAGATCCCAAACGTCATCGATGGCGTGGTGTTCGAGGCAGGCAATTGGGAACCCCACCTACCGGCCGGGGATGAAGGCAGTTCGTGGGGGAACCATCGCGCTGTGGTCGAGATCGAAGATACCGATGCAGACGCCATCCTGGTTACCATACCCTGGCGCCGACACGATCGAGAACCGGCCGCACGGTCCATCATCGTTGTCGATAGCGCCACCGGCCAACGCGTCGCAAACGCCCTTGCGCTTCACCTCAGTAATGAATCCGGCGACGTGGCATTCCAACCGAACCCGGGATCATCCATATATCATGTCTACTACATGCCGTGGGTATCGACCGGCGGGTACTACCCTAACATCTCCTACCCAGAACTACGACCCGAGGCAGATCCATCTTGGGAACAGGGTGTTCGCGCACGCACGAGCACCGACCTCCCACGCGGTCATACAACCCACATTCAATCAGTGGATGATTTTCACAGTTTCTTTCCGATGGAGGTCATCGCAACGGAATCTGAAACAGCAACCTTCATGTCGAATGTAACGGACGGATGGGCGTTAGTACCGGAGCACCGTGATTATGCGGTGCGAATGCGATCATTCATTCCGCACCATTGGCCGTCACGTGGACAACGCGACAGTTTTTCGAGCGAGGCGCTTCGTGGTGAGTACTTCACAATGCAAGTCGCGCTGGTTGCCGGGGACGATCCACTCAACAACATCCGCGTGACATTCGATGGATTTCCACCAGCCTGGGCGGGTCGGCTGACCTGCTTCAACTGCGGAGGAATCAACGAAAAGGGGAAACTCTTCCAGAAGACGATCAACATAGCGCCCGGAACGGTTCAACCGATTTGGATAGGCTTCGACGTGCCTGAGGACCAACAGGCTGGGACTGTAACAGGCGACGTGATCGTAACGACGCAGAACCACGGCAGCAAACGCGTGAACGTGTCCCTCGATATTCAGTCAGGGTTAGCGGTCAATCGCGGGTTCGATACCCCTCAGTTAATGACCAGACTTGCTTGGCTTAACTCGACCGTGGGGACCGATCCAGATTTCATCATCGAGCCATTTCGACCCATTCAGATCGACGGGCGTTCGCTTTCGATCTTGGGTCGAACCGTCGAATTGGGTTCGACCGGTCTGCCGGATCAACTCCTCAGTTTCTTCAGCCCCGAACTCACACATCTGTGGCCGGCAGCTCGGAACAGGTTCAGGCAGCGGCGTACCGCGTAACTCGAGAAGCACGAGGACGTGTGACATGGACCACCCAGAACAGATCCGACCGCATCGCGGTGCGCGTGGAGGGCACGTTGGAGTACGACGGAATGTTGGACTATCGCATCACGGTGAGCGCACTACAGGACATACGGATAGACGACATCACTTTGCCGGTTTCGATGAAACCCGACGCGGCCGAATACATGCTTGGTTTGGGGCGTCGCGGCGGTAAACGCCCCCAACTCGTCGATTGGAAATGGAAGGTGGAGAATCATCAAGAGGGTGTCTGGCTCGGCGCGATACACAAAGGGCTCCAGTACGTCTTACGAGATGACAATTACACACGACCCTTGAACACGAACTTTTACCAAAATCAACCACTGCGCATGCCGGAGTCATGGTTCAACGGCGGACAGGGCGGCATTCGCATCTCAACCACGTTGGACGCCGTCACGGCAATGAACTACTCCGGCCCGCGCAACATGAATGCTGGCGACTCGTTGCAATTCAACGTTCGATTCCTGCTGACGCCTTTCAAGATGATCGATACGGGCGAACACTTCCGCACCCGTTTTGTCCACCGTTACGTTCCCGTCGATTCCGTGCGGGCGTGGGGTGGCACAGTTGTCAACATTCACCATGCCAATGAGATAAACCCGTACATCAACTATCCATTCTTCAATCTGGACTTGCAGACAGCGTACATAGAAGAGGCCCACTCGAAGGGCATCAAGGTCAAACTATACGATACAATTCGCGAGCTGACTTACAAGGCGCACGAACTCTTTGCGTTGCGTAGCTTAGGTGACGAAATTCTGAACGCGGGCGAGGGCGGTGGTCACTCTTGGATGCAGGAACATCTGGAGAGTGACTACCACTCCGCTTGGCACGCTTGGCGTGTCGATGATGCCGCCATGCTCAACAAGGGTACATCGCGATGGACCAACTATTACATTGAAGGTCTATCCTGGCTTGCGGCCAATCAGAAAATCGACGGATTATACCTCGATGATATTGCCTTCAGCAGAGAAACCGTCAAACGGATGATGTCGGTGCTGCACGAACATCGAGACGACGTTGTCATCGACCTGCACTCCGCGAATCAGTTCAACCCGCGTGACGGACATATCAATAGCGCCATGCTGTATATGGAGCACTTTCCGTATGTCTCGCGTCTATGGTTCGGCGAGTATTTCGAGTACGATCGTGACGAAGACTATTGGATGACCGAAGTGTCGGGATTGCCATTTGGTTTGATGGG
>JAZDDD010000807.1:0-6417 GCA_036679545.1 Gemmatimonadota bacterium
CGGCTCGTCGGTCAGGAGTACATGATCGAGCGGTTGCTGATCGGTCTTCTAACTGGCGGACACATCTTGTTAGAGGGTGTACCCGGGCTTGCAAAGACGCTTGCGGTGCGTTCGCTTGCTGAGACGATCCGAACGTCCTTCAAGCGGATTCAGTTTACGCCTGATTTGCTCCCAGCCGACATCATCGGCACGATGATTTTCGATCAGAAGACAAGTGAGTTCCGCCCCAAAAAGGGTCCGCTGTTCGCCAACATAATTCTTGCCGACGAAGTCAATCGTGCTCCGGCCAAGGTGCAAGCGGCCCTGCTCGAGGCCATGCAAGAGCATCAGGTCACGATCGGCGGGGAAACACACGTGCTTCAGGAACCGTTCTTGGTGTTGGCAACACAAAATCCTATTGAGCAGGAGGGAACGTATCCGTTGCCCGAGGCTCAACTCGATCGTTTCATGCTCAAGATTCAGGTTGGCTACCCGGCCCGCGAGGAAGAAAAAGAAATTCTCTGGCGCATGGCCGGTCATCGCGAAATTCCATTGAATGCCGTTGCCGACCCCGAAGATATTCTCAGTCTTCGTGACTCGATCTCTGAGCTGTACATGGATCAGAAGATCGTGGATTACATCGTCGATATCGTGCGTGCCACGAGGGAACCTCAACAGGCCGGGGTTCACGATCTCAAGCCGTTCATTGCGTTTGGAGCCAGCCCGCGTGCGTCGATCTATCTTGCGCAAGCCGCTCGCGCACAGGCGTTCCTGCGTGGCCGGGCGTATGTTGTCCCAGAAGACGTGAAAGCGATGGCTCCCGATGTATTGAGGCATCGCGTATTGCTCACGTTTGAAGCGGAGGCTGAGGATGTGACGGCAGATGGGATCGTTGCGAAGATCCTCGATGCCGTAAAGGTCCCGTGAGCGACCGGGCGCCACTTGTTGGCCCGGAGGTGCTGCGTCAAGTCAAGCACATTGAACTTCGAACGCGGCGCATCGTGGGTTCGTTGTTCACCGGAGAATACCGCTCGGTGTTCCGTGGCCAAGGTATGGAGTTCGCCGAGGTACGCGCCTACCAACATGGGGACGACTTCCGCGCCATCGATTGGAATGTGTCGGCGCGTATGGGTCACCCCTACATCAAACTGTTCGATGAAGAACGCGAGCTAACCCTCCTTCTGATCGTTGATCGATCCGGCTCGGTTGAGTTCGGCAACCCTGTCATGAAAGGCGAGCGGGCCGTTGAAGTGGCCGCGGTGCTTGCGTTGGCCGCGGCGCGCAACAACGATCGTGTTGGCGCGCTTATTTTTTCCGACAACATCGATCATGTTGTGCGCCCCGGAAAAGGCCGTCGGCACGCGTTGCGTGTGATTCGCGATATGCTTGCGTTTCGCCCGCAGTCGCGTGGAACAAATTTGCAGTTGGCCCTCGCGTATGCGGCCAAGCTT
Organism: Gemmatimonadota bacterium; assembly: GCA_036679545.1. Classification (GTDB taxonomy): domain Bacteria; phylum Gemmatimonadota; class Gemmatimonadetes; order Gemmatimonadales; family GWC2-71-9; genus JAZDDC01. The sequence goes on from JAZDDD010000807.1 coordinate 1,431, forward strand.
CTCAACCATCGATCCATCGTGGTCATCCTCTCGGACTTTCGTGCCACCGGTTGGGAAGAACAATTACGCAGACTCACGCGGCGACATGAAGTCGTTGCCATCACAACGGAAGATCCGCGCGAACGCGACCTCCCCAACGTTGGATGGATTGAAGTCGAAGACGCAGAGAGCGGCACACGCGCCCTCTTGGACACTTCGGCCCCCGATTCGCGGTTACGTCTTCAGATTGCCGCGGAGGAGGCACGGCTTGGGCGGGCACGGAGGCTCGAGCGAGCCAACGTGGATCATATTGGTCTCCATACGGATCGTCCGTACGCGCAAGTGCTGATGGCCGCGTTTGCCCGGCGTGCTCGAAGATTGCGGCGTTGAGAAGATGTTAACACTGCTCTTGGCTTTACAGGGTGCGCAATGGAACGTTAGCCCGCCGGTGGCAACCGTGGGGGATACAGTTGTGATCGAGCGAGTTCTCGAACTCTCTGCGGCTGGTGTCCGTGCTCGTGTATCGGCCATCGAATCCTCAAGCAGCATCGAACCGTTAGGCGAACCGACAGTCAGCTATGAGGTCGATGGCGTTCGCATCCGCTACACGATCGCGGTGTTTGCTCCGGGAACGTTACAAGTTGAGCTCTCCGAGATCGCGTTGATGCACGTGGACGGTGAGTTCGAAACCACGGATGGTGGAACCGCCATCGTTGTCGTGGAGTCGGTGCTGCCCGTGGTCTCCGACTCGAGCCCGGAGGCTCGTCCGTCTCTTGCACCCATTGGGCGCGTGACGAGTAATCTGAATCTGACCGGGATATTGCCGGTTGTGGTGCTCCTAGCGGCCACGATTTGGGGAGTGTTGCGGATGCGGAGACGTCCACGGCCCACCTGGGATTCCGGTGACTCGGATGTCGTGGAACCTCCGGTTGCACGTTGGATACAAGCGGGTGAACCACGTGCCGTGGCGGCGTTGGCCATGGCCCACATACGCGAGAAACTTCAGGTGCTGGCCCCGGAGACGAACCCTGCCATGAGTAACAAGGAAGTCTTGGTTGTGCTCGATGAAAAGTATCCCGATTGGCCCATTCGTGATTTGCGTGACGCCTTGCTTTCGTTGGAACGCGCGAATTTTGCTCCCGCGGTGGCCGCGGACGTCATGGCTATTGTTGAGTCTGCCGAAAACACCTTGCGTTCGATCGAAGAGACCCAGAACCTCGAACAAACTCCGGTGGACGTGTAAGCCATGTTCGCTCGGCCGTTGATTTTGCTGATGCTGGTTGCGTTGCCCGCCTGGTGGTGGCACCGACGGCGCGGTACCAGACCGGCGGCTGTCTACAGTGACGTCGCACAGTTAGGTACCGTGGCGCGTTCACGCCGATGGATCGGCGAAGGCCCCGCGGTGTTGAGGTCGGTTGCAATCGGCGCTTGGATTTTGGCGGCGGCAGGTCCCCGCGTTGCACTGCAACCAAATGAGATCACACGCGAGGGTATCGCAATCGTGTTAGCTGTTGACGTTTCAAGTAGCATGCTGGCCGAAGACTTCACACCGTCAAATCGCTTAGACGTTGCCAAAGAACAGTCCAAGTCGTTTATCCGCGCGCGTAGGTTCGATCGGATTGGCTTGGTCACGTTTGCGGGAGAGGCACTGACACTCGTACCAGTCACCGTAGACTACCCTGTGCTTGAAGTTGCGATCGACTCGTTGGATATCGGTCAACTCGAAGATGGTACGGCAATCGGTACTGCCATTGCCACCGCGGCAAATCGACTTCGTCGTGTGCCCGGTGAGAGCAAGGTCATCGTCTTGCTGACGGACGGAGACAACAATAGAGGGCGTATCGATCCGCGCACCGCGGCCGAGGCCGCCGGGCGTTTGGGTGTGCGGATCTATACCATTGGAATCGGCACTGACGGCGAAGCGCGGACCCCCATCGGGACCGGTGTCGGAGGTCGAGTCCGATATCAAACGCTTCCCGTACGACTCGACGAAGACTTGTTGCGGGAGGTCGCCGAGGGGACCGGCGGTCGTTACTTCCGTGCTACGGACGCGGAGGCGTTAAGTCGGATCTTCCAGCAAATAGATCAACTGGAGACGACCCCCGTGCAGATTACGAGATTTACCGAACACAATGAGGCATATCGCGTGCCGGTTATCGTGGGTCTCGTGGCGTTGGCGCTCGAGTTGGTCATGTCGGCAAGTCTCGTGGTGCGTGTTCCGTGATCGCCTTCGATAATACGTTTGCGCTCTACGCATCGCCGGTTGTGGCCCTGGTTATCATGAGTCTTGCATGGTGGGCCAGGCGGTCACGTGTCCGGCTGGCGGGGAGGTGGTCGCCCCGCTTGCGGGACATCGCGTCATCGTTTGGAAAACGTGGACCGATTGCGTTGGGTATTGCGGCGTTTCTCGCAGTGGTGGCCTTGGCGGGCCCACGTTTCGGTGGTCGTGTCGTGACCACGGAAACGAAAGCGCTCAACCTCGTCGTCGCGGTAGACATTTCTCGATCGATGCTCGCAGAGGATGTTGCGCCGTCACGGTTGGGCAGGGCCCGACGCGAAACCGCGCGGCTTGTGCAAGATCTCCGAGGAGATCGCATCGGGCTAATTGCGTTTGCGGGCGGATCCTGGATTCTTTCGCCTTTGACCGTGGATGCCGGTGCATTGTTGTTGTTATCTGACGGGTTGGATCCTGACATGGGGAGTACAGGTGGTACGTCGTTCGCTGGCGCGATCGACCAGGCGCGGCAACTTCTCGTCACCGGTGAGGACGTGGCGGATCGTGTGCTCGTGATGTTCACCGATGGTGAGGAACTCGATTCAGTCCCCAATGTGCTCGAGGCCGTGCGCAATCTTCGACGTGATGGAGTGCATTTGATTCTGGTGGCTGAGGGCGGCACGGAACCCGTGCGCATACCAATACGCGATCCTGACGGTAGGTTGATCGGATACCAACGCGACACCGACAACAACGTTGTTGAGACAAGGCGCCGCGACGCAATTTTGGCGGAGATGGCTGACGTGGCCAGAGGGGCGGTTGTCTCCGCGGAGGTGAATGACCAGGCCGGTACGGTGCGGGACCTCGTGATGGCATTCAAACGGGCGCCGCAAGCTACGACCACCGCGCAACAAGATATTGCTCGGGGTTGGATGCCACTGCTCTTAGGCATCCTTGTTCTTCTTGTCCATACCGTGACGCGCCGGACGGCCGCACTGGCCGCGTTAGCCTTCCTCGTTGTTGCGCCGACACTCGCACGCGCCCAAGATCGTCGTTCGTTGGGCGACCAAGCATGGCAGACAGGAGATTTCGCCGCCGCGGCGAGACGGTATCTGCAAGATGCGCAAATCGGCATTGGCGGCGACACGGCTTGGCTGAATGCCGGTACGGCGTCGATGGCCGCGGGAGATACGTCCGCCGCTCGGATTGCGTTGACGAGAGCAGCGGGTTCTCTGGAACCGGAGGTGCGCTTTCGCGCAGCCTACAACCTGGGCTTAATGAGCCTGCGGCTTGCGGAAACCGATAGTGCAAATCAAACCGATCACCTCGAAAGCGCGCGGGACTGGTACCGCGAGAGTCTGCTCCTCCGACCGTCCGACGCGAATACCAAGTGGAACTATGAGCTTGCGTTGAGTCGGTTGCCGCCGCCTGATCAGGGCGGGGGCGGCTCTCAAAACCAACAGCCGTCAGGGGGTGGTGGCGCCACCGCAGAACCCGATGATAACCCACGTCCCGGGCTCAGTCGTGCGCAGGCCGAACAGATACTTGATTCGATGCTGGAGGAGGAACGGGCAACACGGGAATCACTCAACAAACGCCGCAATCGCAACCGGCGTTCGGTCCGGAGAAAGGACTGGTGACGCCGCTCTTATTTGCACTGGTCCTCGTGGTGCAACAACCGCAAGCGGAAGCCGAACTTGATCGTACAGTCGCCGAAGTGGGCGAGGATATCGTGCTGAGCGTCACGGTGAACGCATTAGGTTCGCAGTCGGTGGAAATCGTCGGTCAGCCGCCACTGGACGGTTTACAATTGCGTGGCTCCAACCAATCATCGACACTCCGTGTTGATGGCGGCACCGGTGTACGTACATCTGTTTGGGAATACACGTTGCGGGCGTTGACACCGGGAAGAGCAACGGTGGGCCCAATCCGCGTACGTGTTGGGGTTGAAGAGCTGCGTATTGGCGCGCTCTCCGTCGACGTACACGCCGTAGACGCCGCGAGCCGTGAAGCCGTCGATGCACGCATTTCCGCCATCGTGGACCGTGCTCCCGCGCCGGATGGGTCCAACGAAGTGCTCGTGTCCGTGGTGCCGTCACCAGCCACCATCGTGCTCGGCGAACAAGTGGATCTTGTTGTTGTTGCCTGGTTCCCTCGAGATATCAGAACTAGACTGCGGACAAGACCCACCCTCACGCCACCAGAACTCCAAGGTGCGTGGAGTTATGCGCAGACCAGCGCCTTAGGCGTAGTGGCCACCAGAGAAGTGCGTGGTCGGCTGTATGATCTATTTGTCCATCACCAGGTGGTGTTTCCCCTTACGGCAGGAACGTTGGACGTTGGCCCCGCCCGTGTTTTCTTTAGCCTTCCGATTCGGCAATCCATATTGAGTCGGGCGCAAGCTCGCGAAGTTGAGAGTCGACCCGCGAGCGTTTTAGTCTTGGCCCAACCCGAAGCGAATCGACCGGCGTCCTTCAACGGAATCTCGGTGTCGAACGCGGAGTTTACCGTAAGCGTCGATACGGGCGGCTTCGCAAACGGAGAGGTCGCCACAGTGCGAGCGACACTGTCCGGTGCCGGGAACGTGGCGCTCTGGCCGGAGCCCACGATTGATTGGCCTGTTGGTCTTCGTGTATACCCGGCGGGAGTCTCGTTGCAGGTGGACGCCGACTCAGGGTTGGTGAGAGGTTCCAAAACATTTACGTATGTGCTCACCGCGGATTCGGTCGGCCGCTTCACCGTGCCTGCACCCCGGGTTCCATACTACGACGGTGTGAGGAAGCGCTACGGGGA
>JAZDDD010000808.1:0-3188 GCA_036679545.1 Gemmatimonadota bacterium
CGATCGGTCGCGGGTCACGGCTGGGGGAGAATGGCAGTTTGCACCCAACACGCGTGTCCGGTTCGAGTGGCAGCGGAGCAAGATCCACGATTTTCAGAACTCGCCACCTCCGTTTAGTGGTGCGGGCGGCCAGGAAGTGATCCGCATGTTCATGGGATCCTTGATCTTTTCATTTTAGCGGACTGTGAGGTAGCGTGCTCAAGTCACATCGGAGTCGCAGAGCCGCGGTAAGAAGCGCGGCGACACGCAGCCCGGTTCACCACATTCTATTGGGCATTGCGGTCGCATGCGTCGCGGTCACCTCGCCCGGCGTAGCGCAACACATCGACTTATATGTTGTGTACACAAGCGGAAATCGAGCGCAGAAGAACGACTTGCTAAACGCATTGCCAGAAGACGTTTCTGTCAAGGCGTACAACACAAATCTGCTGGCATTGGCAGACTATTCAGGCAAGCAGAAGACGATCGCGAAGTTGGAGACCGCGAGGATTGTTGTGATCCTCGACACCGGCCCAATGGAGCACTTGCAAGGTAGTCTTACTGGTCCTGACGTAATCATCTTCAACACCGCCGAAGATCGTCTGCGCTCGACTGGTCGCACGGTGTACGTGCTCTCCGGCGAAACCGACTTGAGTTTGCTGGGAAACCAACTTTCGGTGTTGGATCTTGACGATCAAGGCGCACGCGAGGACCCGAGCGCCTTTCGCGATGTTGACGTGATTGTCGTGCGGCGCGCTAGGAATGAGATGTTAGGCCAACTGTCCGAGATCATTCAAAGATTTCTCGGCCGAAGAATCGCATCCGGCATCGTGCCAGAATCCGACGTAGAGCGGCGGCGGTAGGCATGCACAAGCGCATCCTCGCGGCGATCACGATCCTCTATGTCGGTTCCGTCATTGCGGCCATTGGCGTCTTGGCGTATGTAAACCGCAGGTCGGCGATTGAGTCCTTCGGTGAACAACAGGACGCCCTCGTCAAGTTTGCGACTGCGAACGTCGAGTTGGGCGTGACCACCGGGAGAATCGACGTGGTCGAGACCTTCCTGGCCGATTTGGCTTCCAACCCGGTGTTCGCGGGAGCCGCAGTCTACGACGCCGATAAAGACGGCATCATGCAGGTGCCTACAGGGTTCGAACTGTCCGCAGCCCAGGAAGAGGCGATTTTCGAGACAGGCCATCTAACCACCGCATCCTACGCGTACCAAATCGCTGAACTGCAGGACGAAGGCGAAGTATTGGGCTATTTCCTCCTCGCCACTTCCTTTGAGACGCTCAATGTGCGGGCCCGTCGCGCGTTGGTGGCAACCGCGGTGGTCGGCCTAGCACTCCTTCTCCCCGTCACGGTCCTTATTGCATGGCTGTTGGCGTGGATGGAGAAGAAGCTCCAAACACGTGAGATGCGGTTGAGAGAGGTGAACGCGGAAAACGAAACAATGCTCAACAACCTCGACCAGGGCATCTTCACATTTGGAACCGATGGCGTCGTGCATCCACAGCATTCCAAACGAGCGCGAGATCTGTTCGCCATGTCGGATTCGCGAACACCATCACTTCATTGCGTCCTCGAAGCCGATGCCGAAACGTTCGGAGCCTTCATGCAGTGGGTGTCAATGATGTCGGAGTCGCGATTCCTGAAGGACTGGTCACGTTTCGAGACTCTCAATCCAGTGCCTGAGATCACGCGTGTCGTAAACGGTGAGAAACAAATCGTCGTCATGGATTACAGGCCGATCGTTGAGGATGACGAACTTCAGCGCATCATGGTCCTAGGTCGCGACATCACCGCCGAGCGGGAAGCCCAGAAAGCACTTGCGGACGCCACGCGCGAGCAGCAAGCGGGCATGGAGCGTGTCTTGGCGCTGGTTCACAACGACAAGATGACCAACGACACCCTCCAACGAGAGGCCTGGAAGGTTCTGGAGGTACTGGACCTAGTTGTCGCCGGAGACACACAAGAAATCGACTGGGCCCAGCTGTACCGAGACCTCCACACCATCAAGGGGAATGCGGGCTCGGCGGGTTATGGATCGTTAGCCGCCATTGCAGACGAGCTCGAGGACATCGTTATCGCTGTGCGGGACACACACAGCAAGGACCCTCGCGATGCCGCTCGCGGGTTATGCGCTGCGCTGCGGGAAGAGCTTCACAAGATCGCAAAACTTCGCGACCGGCTCTTTACAGATCGCCAGAACGTGATGTCCATCGATCCAAATGAATATCATCGTCTGCTCGATGACGTCACCTTGGAGACGGCCGCTCGTCCTGTCGACTTCCGGCAGCGGCTCATCGCACTCAACGCGCAACCGTTTTCCTCCTACTGTCGAAAATATCAACGCATCATCGAGATGTACCGCAGCCAACGCGGCAAGAACATCGCCGATCTGCATGTTGAAACGCCGGATCAGCGGGTTGATCGGACACTCATGACCGCGCTCGACACATGTATTGTCCACCTGATGCGAAACGCCGTCGACCACGGGATCGAGAGCGACGAAGAGAGGCAGGCCAAGGGTAAGGGTCGTGGCACAATCTGCATCGCCGTAGAAGTTTCCGATTGTTTCACCCGGATTATCGTCGCGGATGACGGAGCCGGTATCGATCCTGATGTGATAGCGACCGCGGCGGTGGCACGTGGGGTGATCACTTCAACCGCAGCAATGTCGCTTTCCCGTGAGCAGCGGCTTCAACTTGTTCTACAGCATGGTTTTTCCACGAAGGAGCGTGTCACTGACATAAGTGGGCGCGGTGTGGGATTGGACGCTGTCAAAACTGCGATTGACGCGCTTGAGGGAGAGATTGTTCTCGACTCACACGTTGGGCGCGGGCTCACAACAACTCTAACCGTGCCGGTGAAGGAGCCATCCTTGACCGCCGGTAATGGAAATACGGAGAACACAAGATGGCACGCATAATACTCGTTGACGATAGTCCGTTCATAACAGCTTCACTCACAACCTTCCTGGAAGCTGACGGACATCACGTCGTCGCCACGGGTGAGAATGGGTTCGAGGGCGTTGCTCTCTACAAAGACCACCAACCCGATCTCACGATGCTCGACATCACGATGCCTAACAAGGATGGACGCAGTTGCTTGATTGATATTCTTGAACACGATCCACATGCTCGTGTCTTGATGGTGTCTGCTATAAAAGCTCGTCCGGTCGTTGTGGAATGCCTCACAGCCGGCGC
>JAZDDD010000809.1:0-2541 GCA_036679545.1 Gemmatimonadota bacterium
CGACAAATTTGGCGGGCAGCCGGTAGGGTTGAACGCGATAGCCGTCGCCGTAGGGGAAGATCCCGGCACCCTCGAGGAAGTGTACGAACCCTTTCTCATTCAACACGGGTTCCTAAATAGGACACCACGCGGACGGATCGCGACAATAGCCGCGTATCGACACTTCGGCCTCAAACCACCGGCCACGGTCCAGGGAAACATCTTCGACGGCCCATAACTCGAACAACCTACACGACATAGTTCATCTCAGGTTTTGCATTGAACCACATCCCTCTGTGACCTCGATCTTTCTCTGCGAACTCTGTGGCTTGACGATCCGATCTCAGCGCGACACTGGCTCCATCTCAGGGGACACGCACCGCCAAACTTGGCCACAGAGTTCACAGAGTAAGATGGAGTACACAGAGATCTTGATGGGGTTTTTATGCAGTACTCGGTAGACGACTTTGACTACGAATGTCCCGAACATCTGATTGCTCAGTATCCTGCACCGCAAAGAGATGGTAGTAGACTTCTCGTGCTGCGCGGCGCAGACGTAGCGCACAAAAAATTTACGGAGTTACCAGATCTCGTGGGGACGGGAGACCTGGTCGTGATCAACACCAGCAAGGTCATCAAGGCTCGTCTCAAAGGAGTCCGGGAAAACGGCCGGCCGGCAGAAGTCCTGCTCGTTCAACCCGAAACCGATGGGTCCTGGCGCGCGATGGTCCACCCTGGCGGGAAACTCAAAATGGGTCGCACGGTTTCCTTCGACGCACGGGCGGTCCTTACGGTCGAAGAAGTACTGGGCGGCGGGTTACGCCGTGTCTCATTGAGCGGGGACTTACAATGGCCAGAACTTATGCACGAGTTCGGGGATGTACCGCTCCCACCCTACATTCAACGATCGCCGGATGACTCCGACGTCAATCGCTATCAAACGATCTTTGGACAGGTCGATGGAAGTATCGCAGCACCAACCGCTGGGCTTCATTTTACCAAGGAGACGTTACATCGGATTCGTGACCAGGGTGCTTCAATTGCGGAGACCGTCTTACATGTGGGCCCCGGAACGTTCAAACCGGTGCAGACGAGCACCATATCCGAGCATCATATGCACAGCGAATGGTTTTCATTGCCGGCAGAGACTGCCAAGACCATCAATGCCACCCGTGTCGCCGGCGGGCGAATATGGGCGATTGGAACAACAGTGACACGCATCTTGGAGACGGTGGCACAACAAGGACCGATTGTAGAGACATCGGGGTGGACCGATCTGTTCGTCTACCCGCCGTACAACTTTCAAGTGGTTGATTGTCTTTTTACCAACTTCCACCTCCCACGATCAACACTGCTCATGCTCGTGTGCGCGTTCGGGGGTTACGAGCATGTCATGAACGCATACCGTGAAGCCATCGCAGGACAGTACCGTCTCTTCAGCTACGGCGATGCCATGGTACTTCTGTGAACGGGTTCACGTTCAAACTTGAACGAGTAGTTGGATCAGCACGAGCCGGGAATCTCGCGCTGCCCCACGGTGTCGTAAACACACCTGTGTTCATGCCGGTTGGGACCCGTGGATCGGTTCGCGGGTTGTCGCCATTTGACCTGCGCGCATGTGGGGCGCAAATCGTGTTGGGCAACACATATCATCTGCATATTCGTCCCGGTGAGGAAGTCGTCAAAACACTCGGCGGGTTGCACAAGTTCATGGCCTGGCCAGACCCATTGCTCACCGATTCAGGTGGATTCCAAGTCTTCTCGCTCAATAAATTCACGACGATGGAAGAAACGGGTGTCACGTTTCGCTCACCGGTGGATGGAAGTACGCACCAACTCACCCCGGAAAGCACGGTCGATATTCAGTGGGCGCTCGGCCCCGACGTGGCAATGGCATTCGACCATGTCATCCCCGGATCGTCGGGCCGTCTAGCCGTCTCCGACGCACTCCAGCGCACCACACGATGGCTCGTGCGATGCCGCGACCGACACCACGCGCTCAGCGCCGAACATCCGGACCGTCAAACGCTGTGGCCCATCGTTCAGGGCGGTGTGTACTCCGATCTACGGGCCGAATCCGCTCGCCAGATCCTGGATCTAGCAGATTGGTCCGGTGTGGCCATCGGCGGCTTGGCGGTGGGGGAGAGTAAAGTCGACATGCTTCGCGTGTTGGAGGAATCGGACAACTCACTGCCGACGGACGTCCCCCGTTATCTTATGGGTGTCGGTTTTCCCGAAGATATGCTGCGGGCAATTGCTCGCGGGGTGGATGCGTTCGACTGTGTCGTGCCCACCCGAAACGGTCGGCATGGCTCCGGGTTCACGAGAGATGGCCGGCTCAACATTCGTAAGGCCGTGCACAGAACCGACACCGCACCGCTGGATCCGGGTTGCGACTGTGAGACTTGCACGACGTACAGCCGGGGATACCTTCGTCACCTCTTCGCGGCCGAAGAAATGTTGGGACTTCGATTGATGTCACTGCACAACGTTCGATTCTTGATCAAGCTGGCCGAAGACGCACGAGACCACATCCTGGACGGGTCGTTTGACCGGTGGCAT
>JAZDDD010000081.1:0-2520 GCA_036679545.1 Gemmatimonadota bacterium
ATCTTGAGTTACAAGTCGCCGGTCGCGAACCACAAATTTGTTTCGGCCATTGAGCCCGTCGGTCGACTGAGTTTCGCCGATCCGGACACTGACAATGGAAACGATCTGGGCATCCTCATAACCCCCGGCTTAGCCGTTCACTTCGTCGGCCGCAACAAGATCGCCGCAAATATAGATGTGTGGATGCCCGATGTTGGAGAAACAGAATGGTCTTTTAAACTGCAGTCGTATTTGCATTTTTAAGCAGCGGCAGTCGCCGCTGCCTGCTACCCGCTACCCGCTTTTTAACGTTTAGATCGTGCGGCAACTCCGGCAAACTCGAGGCAATGCGGAAACTGATGCGTCCGCGTCGTTGGCGGGCAGCGGGCAACGGCCGGTTACACTGCCGCCGGCAAATAAACCCTAAACGTCGCTCCCTCCCCGGGAGCACTTACCACGTCGATCGATCCCTGATGCATACGCAGAACCTCAGCGATGGTGGCGAGACCCAGACCTTGGCCCTCTTCTTTTGACGTGAAGAACGGCTCGAACATCCGACGTCGTGTCTTTTCGTCCATTCCATGACCGGTGTCAGAAACTTCTAGCAACACGTACTTGGAAAGTTGTGCACCGGATCTGCCGGGCCAACGTGGTGCGGACGTCGCGCCCCGCGTGCGAACGGTCACGGTGCCTTCGGCGCCGTCCAGCGCGTCACATGCGTTCAGCATAAGGTTCATGATGACACGCTGAAGTTGCACTTGCTCGCCGCGAACACCGGCGAGGTCGCGAGCAAGATCGAATTCAATTTTTGCGCCGGGGGGTTTGAGAATGTCAAAGATACGCGCAGTCTCTTCCACCAAGTTGGTCATGTCAACCATGCAGAGTGTGCCTGCGGTTTTACCGGAGCTGTAGTAGGTAAGCACGAGATCTGCGATCTCATTCGCACGCATACCGGCTTTCAAAATCTGATCGACGGCCGTCCGTTCCGTTTCGTCCGTGTTAGGTGATCCGGAAAGTAACTCGGCAAATCCCATCACGGCTGCAAGGACGTTGTTGATGTCGTGTACAACTTTTGCCGTCACCGTGCCAAGATTCGCAAGCCGCTGGTTTTGCAGCATTGCCTTGTCAAACACACCCCGTACCTCACGCACATAACCAATCATGCGCTGGTCACCTGCAACGGAGTCCGTCTTGGTGGTGTAATGTCTGACAGTCCGCTCCGCACCATCGATTCCGCGAAGCTTGAACACACCCGACAGTTCGCCGCGACGTTGATCCGGTAACACCGCGAGAAACGACTTGATCTCCTGACCTTTCACTGGAGCTATCGTGGTAACACCGAGCATGGAGAGAAAAGCGGGGTTTCCATCGAGTAGGCGTCCATCCGCTGTCGCGACGTACACGCCTTCGACGAGATGATTGACGATCTCGCTCGCAGCGAGCTTGAGTGGAAGGGATTCGACGTGTTCCGGACTCGGGCCGTAGTGACCCTCAGACCCGTATGGCGGTTTGTCGGGATGGATCCGTTCCCGCCGTGGAACCGGGTTCGACTCGGGGGTGTCTCGCTGCCCTCGAGACGGGTCGCGGAACTCGTTCAACATCTTAAATCCTCTTACAGCTTAGGCACCTAATGTATTGTATGCCGTTAGAACTGTCGGGCTAGGGACTCCTCAACAAATTCGGCGTTCGACTCGGTCCGCTTGAATTCCTCCAAGAGTCTTTTCATGGCTTCCAACGGAGACAAATTGCTCAGGCCACGTCGCAAGGAGCGCGAAACATCAAGTGCGTCGTCAGCCAGCAGGAGTTCCTCTCTGCGCGTGGCGCTGGCGATCACGTCAATTGCCGGAAAGATTCGCCGGTCCGCGATGTCACGGCTCAATACCAGCTCGCTGTTGCCGGTTCCTTTGAACTCCTCAAAGATCACCTGATCCATCCGTGACCCCGTATCGACCAGGGCCGTCGCTATGATCGTAAGGGATCCACCGCCACGCCTGGGATCGACCTTACGAGCACTGCCCAAGAACCGCTTGGGACGTTCCATCGACGTGGCATCGAGACCACCGGACAGGGTCCGTCCGCTGCCTTCTTCTACTGCGTTGTGGGCACGGGCCAAGCGTGTGATGGAATCGAGGATGATGACGACATCATCACCAAGTTCCACGCGCCGGCGGGCCCGCTCCAGGGTCATCTCGGCCACTGCGACATGCCGTGACGGTGGGTGGTCGAAACTCGAAGCGATCACCTCGCCGTACCCTTTTGACTCCATCTCGGTGACTTCTTCCGGTCGTTCATCCACCAGAAGAATTAATAGGGCACATTTCGGATCGTTTCGAGCGATGCCCTCGGCCACCGCCTGAAGAACCGTGGTCTTGCCCGCCTTGGGCGGCGAAACGATCAGCGCTCGCTGGCCCTTCCCGAACGGGCACATCAAATCGATGACCCGATTGGTATAGTCCTTCTGTCTTCGGACCACTCGATCACATTCCAAAAACATCTGTTCATTGGGGTGGAGCGCGCCAAGGTCTCCGAATACCGGACGGA
>JAZDDD010000810.1:0-2067 GCA_036679545.1 Gemmatimonadota bacterium
GGAGAGCTTTGGCAACAGTACCGGCGAGTTTTCATTCGCTCCGCCAAGCGTGACCGCAGAACTTTGATCGCGAGGGAGAACGATGGCCCTGCTTAATAGACAAACCGCCAGCCCGGGTCGCATCAAACTCATCGCGGCGTTTGGCTTGACGATGCTCCTCGCGGCGGTGCCGACCGCACCGCCGGAATCTTACCCGTTGGGCACGTCGTCCCCGTTGGGGATTTCACACCCGTTGGGCACTTCGTCCCCGTTGGGGATTTCACACCCGTTGGGCACTTCGCCTGTCGCAGACGCGGCGGAGCAGCGAGACATCGAAACGGTCCGCGCACTCCTGCGCCAGGGCGCTGACGTCAATGCCGCCCAGGGCGACGGTATGACCGCGCTGCATTGGGCTGCGCTGGCGGATGATCCGGCAATGGTTGAGGTGCTGATGTACGCCGGCGCCAATTTGGAATCGACAACGCGGCTCGGCGCGTATACCCCGCTACATCTGGCCAGCAAAGAGGGGCGCGCGTTAGCGGTCAGAGTCTTGTTGGAAAAGGGCGCACGTGTCGACGCGCGCACCTCGACGGGGGTCAACCCAATCCACTTCGCTGCACAAGCAGGTGAGCCGGATGCGCTCCGACTGTTATTACAACACGGTGCGGACGTGAACGCGCGGGAATCGTACTCCCAGCGAACGTCTCTGATGTTCGCAACCGCAAGCAATCGTTTGGCCGCAGTCGAAGTCTTGTTAACGGGCGGTGCGGACGTTTCGCTGGCGTCGGAGGTTGTTGACTACGGTGAGCGAAACAAGGCGGACGGCGTGGAACGGCGACGGCGAGCTCGAGTGATAGCTGCGGCGCGCGAGCCCGAGGAGGAGGAGGAAGAGCGCCCGGAGCAACCAGCCACACCGGATACTGCTGCTGTCGTGCCTGATTCTACCGCGCAAGAGGTTCCGGACTCCACCGGCGCAACAGAGGATGAACCGGCCCGGGTTGGTCGGGCAGAGCAATATCAGCAGGGTGAGCCCGCTGCACTACCGGAACCCGATTCCATATCACGGCCAGACAGCGTCCCAATCGGCCAAAATCAAAACGCGCAACCGCAATCTGATTCTGCCGCACCTCGCGCGTTGTCGTATTCGGAGATCGTTGGCAAGCAGGGCGGTCTGACCGCAATGCACTACGCGGCGCGGGACGGGCGCGCCGTCGTGGTTCGCATGTTGTTGGAGGCTGGCGCTGACGTTGACGGCCAGACGCTGGGTGACGAGACTAGTCCACTACTCATGGCCATCATCAACGGTAATTACGACTTGGCCATGTATCTGTTGGACCAAGGCGCCGATGCGAATCTTGCTAGTGAGGACGGAGCGGCTCCGTTGTTTGCGACGGTCAACAATGAGTGGGCGCTGCGCACGTGGTACCCGCAACCCACCGCAAACAAGCAGCAGGAGACAACGTACCTTGAATTGATGCGTGCCTTGCTCGACCGGGGGGCCGAGCCCAACGCTCGCGTAAAGACGCACATTTGGTACGCAGCGTACAACGCGGGTCGTATGGGTGTGGACTTTGGCGGCGCGACAGCCTTCTGGCGTGCCGCATACTCAACTGACGTTGTGGCCATGCGTTTGCTCGTCGAGTACGGTGCGGACCCGAATATTCGCACGGTCAAACCGGCATCGCGCCGGTTCCGCGGATTCACGAATCGCCCGAGGCCGGACAGCACAGAAGACGGGGAATTGGACCCTTCTGGTTTGGAGCCAGTTGTTGTCGGTGGTCCAGCTGTTCATGCGTTGCACGCTGCCTCCGGCGTAGGGTACGGCACGTCGCGTGTTGGCCAGCAGCACCGTCACACTCCCAACGGATGGTTGCCTGCTGTCAAGTATCTCATTGATTCGCTCGGCGTTGATGTAGACGTGCGCGATCACGATGGTTATTCGGCGGTGCACAATGCGGCGGCCAGAGGCGACAATGATGTGATTGAATATCTCGTCCGGAAGGGTGCTGATGTGACGTTGGTGAGTCGACGAGGCCAGACGACTGTGGATATGGCGAATGGCCCGCAGCAGAGGGTGCAACCGTTTCC
>JAZDDD010000811.1:0-2359 GCA_036679545.1 Gemmatimonadota bacterium
TGACCCAAAGCGGTCATTCGGCTCCGGTTTCATTTGGCGTATCAAGTTTGATTGATGCAAAGACGAACAACGCAATTTCCAAGGAACAAACAGTGAGAGAACTCGCAATTCTGACCTTCGTATCCACCGACGGGGTGATGCAGGCACCGAAGATGCAGGAAGAAGATCCATCCGGTGGGTTCACGCAGGGCGGTTGGGCAAACCCATGTTGGGACAATGTGATGGAGAGCGTCGGCCAAAATGCGATGTCCGAGCCGTACGATGTACTTCTTGGACGGAATACGTATGACGCGTTCGCGCCCCACCATTCGGCGGGTGACTCGCCACTCAATAAACTCAGTAAATACGTCGTCACTTCTCGTCCATTACCGACTCCTTGGCAACCTACAATCGAAATACGACAAGATGTACCAAGTGCGATTGCGAAATTAAAGGCAGAAGACGGACCGTTGTTGCAAGTACATGGTAGTCATGGGCTGGTCCAATTGCTGCTCCAACACGGGTTAATTGATGAATATCGGATATGGACATTTCCCGTCGTTCTTGGCTCAGGGAAACGGTTATTCGGTGATGGCACTGCACCAGCGAACATAGTTTTGCAGACGTCCGAAGCGTTGACCTCTGGTGCGGTAATGAGCATTTACCGAAACGCGTGATAGGAACGGAGTTCCAATGACCGCTAGTGGCCGAAAGCAGCCACTCACCTGGTTTGGGCTACAATGACTGGTAACGACCCAAAGCGGACCATTGCTAATTACTCAATCGCCGAGCAGTAAGTTAATTATCCGACAATGCCTCCAATTTTGTACTACGCTTAAGGGACAACACCGATAAAACCAAACCCGCCGAAAGACGGGGACGGAAAGCCACGGGTCCTAAACTTCCTCCGAGAAGCCACGGAACGACTCCCCGAAAGAGGCTAAGACCGCCGAGCTGCCGAAGAAAGAACAACTAATTCGAAGGGGTCAATCATGAAAACAGTTTATTTACGCCCATTCATTGGGTTTGTATTTTTTGCTTGGACGGGTCTGGTATGCGCCCAGTCTGTTGTTCCGATATACGATATTCAGGGTGCCGGACACGTATCGCCCGTCGTCAACCAAAACGTCACGACCGCCGGTGTGGTCACCGCAGTCGCCTTCAATGGCTACTATGTGCAGGACCCAGTCGGTGACGGGACAGACGCCACTTCGGACGGGATTTTCGTGTTCAAGACTGGCTCCAAGCCCAGTGTAGGCGATTCGGTTGAG
This sequence comes from Gemmatimonadota bacterium, assembly GCA_036679545.1. GTDB lineage: Bacteria > Gemmatimonadota > Gemmatimonadetes > Gemmatimonadales > GWC2-71-9 > JAZDDC01. The sequence goes on from JAZDDD010000811.1 coordinate 1,251, forward strand.
TTGACCGACTTCGTTACCGAGTTTATTGCCGGCGGCGCGGGAACGGGCAATCTCTCGACCACGCAGATGTCGTTCCCAAGCATCACGGTGCTCTCCTCAGGCAATCCACTACCGGCTCCGGTGATTATCGGGTCCAGCGGGCGCATCCCGCCGAACGTGGACGTGATCAGTAGTGGCGAACTGCCAGTGAACCTCCAGACGAGCCCCGGTGTGTTCAACCCGGACAACGACGGCATCGACTTCTACGAAAGCCTGGAGGGTATGCTGGTCACGGTGCAGGCTCCGGTGGCAGTCTCGGCCACCCGAATGTTCAGCCCTTTCAGCAGCGAGCTGTTCACGTTGCCCAATAACGGGGCCAACATTGCCCCCGCCAACGCCCGCACCGCCCGAGGTGGGATCAACCTGCAGCCGCACCCCGACAACAGAGGCGACCAGAATCCGGAGCGGGTGCAGATCCAGCTCGACGGGACCTTGTTTCCGTTCGCGGTGCCGGTGATTACGGTGGGCGACCAGCTCGGTGATGTCACCGGCGTGGTCGGCTACAGCTTCGGTAACTTCGAGGTCAACGCCCTCGCCATGTTCTCCGTCACTCCCTCGGGACTGGGAGCGGAGACCACGTCTCTCTTTGGGACCAGGAAACGCGTGACCGTGGCCAGCTACAATGTGCTCAACCTGAGCCCGCTGTCGTCAGATGACAATCAGCGCGCCACGCTGGCCTCCCAGATCGTGAACAATCTGGGCAGCCCGGACGTGATTGCCCTTCAGGAGATCCAGGACAATAACGGAACGACCAACGATGGTACGACGGACGCTACCGAGACGTTGCAGGCACTGGTCGATGCGATCGCGCTTGCCGGAGGGCCGGATTATGCGTTCTTTGATGTCGCTCCCGCCGACGGAACCTCGGGCGGCGTCCCCGGCGGCAACATCCGCAACGCCTTCCTTTACAATCCTAACCGGGTCGAGTCGACTGGCTTCGTGTCGCTGACCCCGGTTGTTCTCGCGGCGGCGGGCGCCGCCGACCCCAACGCTTTCGCCGGCACCCGAAACCCCTTGGCGGCCACGTTCGAGTTCGACGACGACGAGTTTACGGTGATCAATAATCATCT
>JAZDDD010000812.1:0-5924 GCA_036679545.1 Gemmatimonadota bacterium
CGATTCGGGGATCGGTGAATCCCGGCGAGGTACCCCTCAACGACGCCAGCCGCGGTGACCTCCAGACCGCCGAGCTGCGCAACTTCGTAGGGATCGAGTAAATCGAGACGATTCGAGTCCATGGGAGGCGGAATGTAGCTGAGGCCGGTCGATTGCTCCAATTCCAAAGGGTAGGGGGTCCCCGGTATCTTCCGAACTCGATTCAACTGGAAACGACACCGGAGCCACGACTGATGCGCCTCACAATACTTGCAACCGCCGCCGTACTGACGGTACCGACGGTCTGTCCAGCACAGGAATCCAGCCTTCGTCTCGGGTCTGACGTGGATGAGGCCGTCTTGTCGATCACACCCGAGGACATCATTCGACGCATCGGCGTCATGGCACACGATTCGATGAAAGGTCGTGACACGCCGAGCCCAGAATTGGATGAGGTCGCGTCCTGGATTGGAGAAGAATTTCGCGCCCTCGGCCTTGCACCGGCCGGGGACGGAGATTCTTTCGTCCAGCGTTACGCGGTGGTCACACGACGACTCAACACGGCCGTGTCCGGTGTACAACTGCCCGATGGCCGAACCTGGGAGTTGGGCACCGAAGTGGCACGGTTCTCGGGGGAAACATCCAGCGATGGCGTCACCGGTAAGGTGGTTGTGTTGTCAGGTCGACCACAGAATACCGACGAGATTTCCACCGCAGACGTGAACGGGCGCGTCGTGTTATGGATCATTCCACGGACCGCGTCCGGCGATCCAGACTTCGGGCTTGTGAATCGCGCGCTGAGCGGACTGCAAGCCGCCAACCCGGCCGCCGTCATACTCGTGACGGACCGGACTCTTCCGAGCTGGCAACAAACGATTGCTCGCACTTCGCGCACGGAAACACGAACCGGGGCGGTGGGGGGCCTCGCCCCGCCAGTGCTCGAGGTCCTGGACCGCACGGCTGGTTCCTTTCTGCGAGACTACAATATTGACGCGCGCGGTTCGCGCGAACGACCGTTTTCCAGCCGAACCTTGAACGCAAGTGCTACAGTCGTTACGACCTTCCGCATTCTCGAAGCGGCGAGTGCGCCCAACACGGTGGGGATCTTAGAAGGCAGTGATCCCGAGCTGAAAGACGAATACATCGTATATAGCGCGCACATGGATCATGTCGGTGTGTGTCAGCCCAACGCCGCGGATCAGATCTGTAACGGTGCGGACGACGACGCCTCAGGTACGGCGGGGATCATCGAGGCAGCTGAGGCTTTTTCGATGCTGTCAACAAAACCACGTCGATCAATCATTTTTCTCGCAGTCAGCGGTGAGGAGAAAGGATTGTGGGGGAGCGCCTACTTTGCCGCAAATCCTCCGGTCCCTGGCGAGGCCATCGTGGCAAACCTCAACGCCGATATGATTGGCCGGAATTGGCCGGACACCATTGTGGTGATTGGCAAGGAGCATTCGGATCTCGGCGCCACAATGGACCGCGTGAACGCCGCGCATCCCGAACTCAACATGACCGCCATCGACGATCTCTGGCCGGAAGAGAATTTTTACTTTCGCTCAGACCATTTTAATTTCGCTCGACGTGGGATCCCGATTTTATTTTTCTTCAATGGCACACACGGAGACTATCATCAGCCGAGCGACGAGGTGGACAGTATCGATGCGGAGAAGGAGTCGAGGATCGTCAAATTGATGTTCTACTTGGGGCTTGAGATTGCGAATACGACGGCGCGCCCGGAATGGAATCCGGAAAGCTACAGACGCATCGTTCAGGGAATAAATGATTAACGATTGCGGATTACCAAATAACGATTTTCGATTGCGTGTGAGAATACCTTCAATCGGGAATCTCTTCCCCGCATGAACCATGGGTTAATTCGCAACTTTTGCATCGTTGCACATATCGACCACGGCAAGTCCACACTCGCCGATCGTCTCATTGAGGCCACCGGTGCGTTGGAGGCTCGTCAGATGCGCAATCAGGTCTTAGACACTATGGACTTGGAGCGCGAGCGAGGCATCACGATCAAGCTGAACGCCGTGCGTATGACCTATGACGCCCGGGACGGCAACACCTACCAACTCAATCTCATCGATACACCGGGGCATGTGGACTTCACGTATGAGGTGTCCCGATCGCTTGCCGCATGTGAAGGCGCTTTGTTGATCGTCGATGCCACCCAGGGTATTCAGGCGCAAACAATTAGCAACCTGTTTCTTGCCATGAACGCCGGCCTCGAAATTATCCCTGTCCTGAACAAGATCGACCTTCCCGCCGCGGAGCCAGAAAAACGGGCCCAGGAGATTCACGACCTCATTGGAGAAGCTGTCGAATCCATTCTCGCCGTCTCGGCAAAGGAGGGCACAGGCGTACCCGAACTGTTGGATGAGATCGTCAGACGTGTCCCCGCACCAACCGGCAATCCTGACGCGCCGTTGCGTGCGTTGATTTTCGATTCGTACTACGACCGGTATCGCGGTGCGGTTCCCACCGTGCGTGTCGTGGACGGCAGAATTACACCGGGTATGTCCATCGCCTTCGGTTCGCACCCGGACGATCACTACGACGTTGCAACGGTTGGTTTTCACCGACTTGGACAACAGGAGACGGATGCGCTCGAGGCCGGGGAAGTGGGTTACGTGGTTGCCAACGTGCGCGGTGTTCAAGAGACACGTGTTGGCGACACCGTACTCGATCCAAACAACCCAACCGACGAGATGTTGACTGGATACCAGGATATCCGATCAATGGTATTCGCCGGATTGTATCCAACCGACTCAAATCAATACGAAGAACTTCGCGATGCGCTCGAGAAATTGCGACTCAACGACGCGTCGTTGCATTACGAACCAGAGACTTCGGTCGCGTTGGGATTCGGATTTCGTTGCGGGTTTCTCGGGCTGTTACACATGGAAATCATCCGCGAACGTCTGGAGCGAGAATTTAACCTCGACATCATCGCGACTGTGCCAAGTGTCGAGTACCACGTGTACATGACGGACGAGTCAACCCAAATCGTCGAGAACCCAACGAAAATGCCCACCGGTTCCAGCGTGAACCGCGTGGAGGAACCGTACGTGAAGGCACGCATCACAGCCCCGTCCGAATACATCGGCGCCATCATGAAATTGGGGCAAGACCGCCGCGGCATTTACAACGGGATGGAGTACCTCGACACAGAACGTGTCCAGTTCGAATGGGAGATACCACTGGCGGAAATCATCATCGATTTCTACGATCGTCTGAAGACTATCTCCCGCGGCTACGCAAGCATGGACTATGAGATGGCGGACTACCGGCCGAGCCAGTTAGTGAAGTTGGACATGCTGATAAATGGGGATCCCGTCGATGCATTCAGCGTGATCATCCATACGGATAAGGCATACGAGTGGGGACGCCGTCTTGCCGAAAAACTCAAGGAACTGATACCCCGGCAGTTGTTTGAGGTCATATTGCAGGCAACCATCGGACAAAAGGTTATTGCGCGGCAAACCGTCAAAGCATTGAGAAAGAACGTCACGGCAAAGTGCTACGGCGGCGATATTACGCGGAAGCGTAAGCTTCTCGAAAAACAGAAGGAAGGCAAACGTCGCATGAAGCAAGTGGGCACTGTAGAAATCCCACAAGAAGCATTCTTAGCAGTACTCAAAGTTGATTCTTGAGCGCCGCAGCCGTTATCCAAACGGCGTATCTGGGTGATGTGGTTCTCACGACCCCACTCATCGAGACACTCGCTCATACGCATGGGCCGGTAGACGTCGTCACGACACCGGAAAATGCCCCACTCCTGGAGACATTGCCAACAGTCAACCGTGTTATCCTATTTGACAAACGGCGAACACATCGCGGCATTGGCGGAATCCTTCACATCGCAAAAGCCCTCCGCCATCACACGCCGGATCATGTCTTCATTCCGCATCAATCGATACGTAGTGCGATGGTTGCGCGTCTTGCCGGTGTCCCGAACAGGATTGGGTTCCCAGGTTTGCCGGTGTCTTGGTTGTACACGGAGCGGCGGTCGCCGAAATTCACGGTAACACATGAAGCCGAACGGCTGCATGCCCTGGCCGGAGAAAACCTCGCAACACCCTACCCACGCATCGTGATGACGCAGAGGGATCGTCTCGGAGCAACCCAAGCCTTGCAGGAGGCTGGAATCACAGGGGACTACATTGTTCTGGCACCCGGTTCTCGCTGGGCAACCAAACGGTGGCCCTACTATAGAGGTCTGGCCGAAAGACTCTTGCACGAACACAACGTAGTGCTGGTCGGTGGTCCTGAAGACAAGGAAACCGGAACAGACCTTGTCAGGGGCAAGGACGGGATGGCAAATCTCGCCGGTCGTCTTTCGATCAGAGAATCAGCCGCCGTCTTGGCAAATGCTCGTCTGGTCGTCTGCAACGACTCGGTTGTGCTCCACCTCGCCGGCGCGGTAGAAACACCCGTGGTGGCGATCTTTGGACCAACGGATCCCTCACTGGGATTTGGGCCCCGTGGCCCCAAGGATGTCGTCGTCGGTGTTCGCAACTTGGCATGCCGGCCGTGTTCCACCCACGGTGGGGTGCGCTGTCCACTCCAACACCATCGCTGCATGGTCGACCTCGAGGTGGAAACCGTGGCGAACATGGTTCATAATGCCTTACAGACGGAGGCAAGCAGGTAATGCGTGTCATAGTAGGTGTGGACATTGGTGGCACAAACACAATCGTTGGAACGGGAATCGGACACCGTCCTACGCCCGTAGCGGACGGGCCTGAGGGTGTCGTCGCGCGTACGAACGCCATGATAAAGGAATCGCTGCAAAAGGCCGCAGATACCTATTCCGACATGGAAGTCGTGGGTATCGGTATCGGGTGCCCCGGCCCAATCGACACGGCACGGGGCGTCGTGGTCGAGTCACCCAACCTCGGCTGGAGAGATATGCCACTGCGCGATTACATCACGGAAGCATTCGATTTGCCCGCCACCCTCGAAAACGACGCCAGTTGTGCAATACTCGGTGAGTGGTGGCGCGGCGCGGCGCGCGGCACTTCGATTCTCGTGGGATTCACCGTCGGCACCGGTGTTGGCGGTGGTATTGTGCTGGATGGCGAGATCTTCCATGGCGCGTCCGATGTGGCCGGCGAGTTTGGACACACCACGATTGACTCCACAGGGCGCCGTTGTGCCTGTGGAAATTACGGATGTTTGGAGGCATACGCTTCCGGACAAGCCATAGCCCGCAGGGCCGTCGAGGAAATCGAGGCGGGTGTCACAACCTCAATCCCTAGCTACGTCGAACACCAGGACCAAATCACCGCACAGACTGTCTATCAGGCCGCCAAAGACGGCGATTCGTTCGCGAAACAGGTCGTGTACGATACGGCGCGTTTCCTCGGCGCCGGTGTGGCCAACCTTGTCAACATCTTCAACCCCGAAATGGTGGTCCTTTGTGGAGGTGTCACCGAGGCCGGGCAGGAATTTTTCCAACCGTTGCAACAGGAAGTCAAACGGCGCGCCTTCCGCCAGGCAGCGGACGCATGTCGCATCGTCCCCGGCATCCTACCGGGAACCGCTGGTGTCTACGGTGCGGCAGCGGTCTTTCGGAACCGCGGATTGACCGGTTGAAACGACTGGGTGTCATGGGCACGATGGTATGGGACACGATCTACGGACGTGACGCCCACCGCGAGCCGGTCGAGGAGTGGGGCGGCATTGCCTACGCGCTTGCGGCGTTGGAGGCATCGCTTCCCCCGGGGTGGGAAATCGTACCGCTGATCAAAGTCGGACGTGATTTGGCAGACCGTGCAAACATATTCCTCAGGAGCCTCACACGCGGCTTGGCGGCCGACCGTTTTGTCGAAGTGCCCGAAGCAAACAATCGTGTCACCCTGAGATACGAATCGGCAACACGGCGCTCGGAACAACTCACCGGTGGCGTCCCCGGCTGGTCCTGGGAG
>JAZDDD010000813.1:0-2619 GCA_036679545.1 Gemmatimonadota bacterium
GCCAAAACCCTTCCGTGTCTTCAACACCGTATATCCTGGCTCCGCATTGATGGCCGACAACATCGCCGAATGGTACGGGCACCACGGAAACGAACTTCAGTCCTTTGACGTCTTAAACGGCCGCATCGGACAATCGCTGAACTTCGAACGTGTGGGAAACCCGGCACTCGTGGATTTGTTTGCCACTCGCTACGTCATCGCGGACGCGGCATCCGTCCCGGACAGTCTCCCGGGATTTCGCACCATCCTCTCGGGTGTACGCACATCGGCGGGTCTTCCGGCCACACTGCTGGAGCGAAACGACATACCGCCATATGCCTGGCTGGTCTCCGACGCCACCAAAGCCGAAGAAGACCAAATCGTCGCGACGGTTACCGACACGCGATTTCCCATCGATCGTGTAGTTTTATTGGCCGAGGATTCGGACGTCGAGCCCAAACCGATGTCGAACCCTTTGCCAGAACCCATCGAGACGAGAATTACATTCGAAGAGTGGGAGCCGGGACGCATGGTTCTAAACATCGAAAACGGCGCCCCTCGAGCCGCATACCTCGTCATCAGTGAGAATTACTATAAGGATTGGGTAGCAACGATCGACGGACAGGACGCCATGGTGGTGCAGGGCAACGGCACCCTTCTCACCATCCCCGTACCCGCCGGTGCCCGTCGCGTCGAGCTACGGTTCGAGAGCGCCGAATTCAAAACTGGCGTCAAGGTGACGTTTATTTCCCTTGCCCTCGCGATGCTCACGATGGTCGCGCCACCGGTCCTGAGGAGACGGCAGAGTGGCTGAGCAGGCCCTGGTCATTATCCCCACATACAACGAAGCGACCAACCTGCCACAGCTGATTCCTCAAGTCCTGGCGCAGGATCATCGCATCGAGGTCCTGGTGGTGGATGACGGGTCACCCGATGGCACGGGCGACATCGCGGACGCGATGGCGGCAAACGATCCACGGGTCCACGTGCTCCACCGACCTTCTAAGCTTGGACTGGGCACGGCGTACCTTGCGGGATTCAAATGGGCCCTGGCCAGAGAGTATGCATTCGTGTTCGAAATGGACGCCGATTTCTCACACGACCCCAAGCATCTGACCGAATTTCTCGCGGCCGCACAAACGGCGGATCTGGTCCTCGGGTCACGCTACCTGAACGGTAGAGTCACGGTGGTAAACTGGCCCATCGGCCGTCTCATGCTCAGTTACGCCGCAAATATCTACGCACGCATCGTCACAGGCCTGAAGGTGTGCGACGCCACAGGTGGTTTCAAATGTTTTCGCCGCGTAGTGCTTGAGTCAATCGATCTCGACGCGGTCGTTTCCAATGGGTACGCCTTTCAAATTGAAATGAGCTTTCGCGCGTGGCGAAAGGGGTTCTCGATCAAAGAAATCCCCATCGTTTTCGTGGATCGGACCGATGGTGTCAGCAAGATGTCCGGTCGCATTGTCCGTGAAGCAGTCTGGCGGGTGTGGGGGCTGCGTTTCAGGGCACTCCTCAAACGGGTGTGACCGCCCTCCCATTCTTCAAAATGAGTGGCTCCGGGAATGACTTTGTGTTCCTGGACGGACGTGTCGCGGGCAAACTGAGGGAATGGCCTCCTGAACGAATAGCCGCAATTTGCGCCCGCGGAACCGGGATAGGGGCCGACGGCTTGGTTATCCTCGAGCCCGATTCGAGCAAAACATCCTCCGATCGTGTCCGCTTCAACTATTTCAACGCCGACGGCTGCCGTTCAGACATGTGTGGCAATGGGTCCCTCTGCGCCACGCGGCTATCGGCTCGATTGGGTCTGGCCCCAGCGATGGGTATGACCTTGATGACCGACGTGGGCGATTTCGCGACCCGGTGCATTCCGGGCCCCGGAGAACGAGCCCAAATCGACCTCAACACGGTATCCGCTCCAACCCAGCCACCGCTGGAGCTAGCACCGGGTGAGACAGTCGCCCTGCAGTACCTGGTTGGGGTACCGCACGTGGTTTTACTGGTTAATGACGTGGATGCCGATTCGGCCAACCCGTCGACACGTGGCCGGACCATCCGGTCCGACCCGGCCGTGGGAAAGACCGGTGCGAACGTCAATTTCGTGTCCAAGACCCCAAAAGGCCTTTGGCGGTTTCGAACGTACGAACGTGGTGTTGAGACCGAGACTCTGGCGTGCGGCACTGGCGCGGTGGCGGTCGCGGCGGCGTTGCGGTTCGTTGGAGGCTCCTCTGCGGGGCCGGTAAGCCTCCTGACCAGCAGTGGACGGGTATTGGAGGTGGACGGGACTACCGGCCCAAGCGGCGGTCTCGAAAAACCTACATTGACCGGAGAGGGCAGGCTTGTCTATTCGGGCGAGCTTTTCGATTCAGCATGACAGATTTCGCGGGACTTTCAGATTCGGTGACGTACCAGGGATCGTGTTGGCGGCTCACTTTTTCGTGTTTTTGCCACAGAGGGCACGGAGAAAAAGACGGAGGTCACGGAGGGGAAGCATTTGGTTTCCGGCTTTGAGTGGTTCTGGGGTCAACGCGGTTTCGCTTTTCAACGGTAGCTTGGCTTTCAACGGTGGCTCGGCGTTTCAACGTTGGTGGTCAACGCGGCTCGGCTTTTCAACGGTGGCTTGGGTTTTCAACACAG